>JALWQU010000119.1:1815-16596 GCA_026982915.1 Candidatus Altimarinota bacterium
GCCTTGAGACCGTAAAGCATTATTTACAAAAACCTTAGACAGGTTCCTCCGAAAAATTCATTTAACACTAATTCGTAATAGAAAACATACACAAAAGGGACGTCATCCTGAATTTATTTCAGGATCTAATTATGTTATTTCTTACCAAGTATGTATTTCTCATCACTAGATCCCGATATTCATCGGGATGACGAGGATTTTAAAAATATTATTGGGGATATTGTTTCTAATACCATTCCGTTTAAACCTCACATCCTTTGTTATACGATGCAATTCTTTTACCGTCCCAGATTCAACCAGTATCTTCTGACCAATTTTCCATCTACGATATTTTTATCATGCAATTTTCCTCCATTTTTTTCAATTATTTTTGCAGAAGCGATATTCTCATCATCACAAGTAATTAGTACTTTTTGAAGCCCTATTTCTTTGGCTTTTGGAATTGCTAACTCAAGGATTTTACTACCATAACCTTTTTGTCTTTCTGTTGGGCGAATCGCATACCCAATATTCCCACCTTCTTTTTTTAGTTTATCGTTGAGTTTATGACGAATATTTACATTACCAACAAATTTTTCATTATCAATGAGCCAGTAAGTCGTTGCAGGAACAAACCAATCTGGCATATTTTTACCTTGAGCATGGTCCGCTGTTCTTTGAATATATTCGTCTATATCGGTGGGTTTATCGGGTATATTCCAAAAGCCTTTTCTATTTTCGGTTTCAAATTCCCGAATAGCTTCCCACCAGCTTTCTGCATATTTTTTTGTAGGTTTCAAAAGTTGCATGATAAAAATTTTAGCAATAGGTAAAAGATTTATTTCACATTAACACTAGTCTAAACCTCACATCCTTCAAAAAGTTTCTTTAACTTCTCGGCTGATAGTTTCAGCTTTTTCTGTTCTGTTTCGGTTAGATCCTTTTTAACGATTTCCAAAATCCCCTTTGCTCCGATTTTCGCCGGTACGCCTACAGAAATACCTTCAATTCCATACTGTCCATTGAGCGGAACCGAAGCCGGCAAAATAACACCTGAATCGGAGAAAATATGTTCGATAAATTCAGCACAAGCTGCGCCTATACCAAAATAAGTAGAACCTTTTCCCTCAATAATTTTATAGGCCTCTTCCCGTACTTCTTTTTCTAGTAATTCACGATCCTTCTCCGTAAGATCTTCCTTACCCGTCACCATACTCCACGCTACAAACTCACTATCACCGTGTTCTCCGAGGACCATTCCGTGTGTATTTTCGACATTGAGCTTAAATTTCTCCGCTAACCGCCAACGTAAACGAGACGAGTCCAAAAGTGTCCCGGTTCCAAAAACCTGCCCCCATGGAAGATCAAATATTTCTGCGGCCGCCTTGGTCAAAACATCAACCGGGTTCGTAATCATGATGATAATGGCCGAAGATTTAATCGGTCCGATATCTTTTTTTATTTGCTGAAGTACCTGAATATTCCGTCCTAAAAGCTTGCAACGAGACTCCCCCTCCTTTTGTTTGGCACCAGCGGTAATCACAAAAACATCTATGTCTGACAAAACCTTGTCCCCGAAATTAGCCCCAAAAACCTGAGCTTTCGGATGAAAAAGCAAGGAATCTTTTAGGTCCAGTACCTGTGCCGCTTCAAAATTTTCCGCTTGGTCAACAAGGTAAATCTGAGCCGCAATATTTCGATGAATAATACTACTAGCGGTATGAGCTCCTACATTTCCGGCACCAATGATAGCGATTTTTTTCATGATATTTTTGTTTTATTGCCTATTTATAATTCTCCTCAGTCTACCATAAACTAATACCATAATCAATTTCTTTATTTGCCCCACTAGTCTAAAACCGAATACATCTAACTAGCTCTCCCGTAAAATCCCAAATTTCACTTGGCTTTACAACCGGTAATGGTTTTTCCGTATGGTAAATACGAATAGAATGTCCCAGTTCTACTGGTAACAAAGACGCCTCATAAATAGGCTCTTTTGTGCTGATATTGGCAGAAGTGGCCGTAATCGGATAATCGATCACCTTGGCTATATCGGGCATCATACAAAGACGAAATGCTACCTTATCAGCCGGCCAAAAAGATGTTTTCGGGAGTGAGCTTTTGGGTTTTAAAATGGCCGTTCTCGGTTTTGTACGAAAAAAATCGACTGACAATCCTGTTGGAATTACGGCAAAAGCCTCAAGCATTGCCCAATCTCGAACCATAAGTGAAAAATACTTATCACCAGAACGATGTTTTAATCGCGCCAAGTTAGAAAGCCCTTCTGTATCATCGGCTCTCACGCCTAATCCAAAACTTGTATCGGTTGGATACGCCCAAATTGTCCCTTTTTCAAACATTGTTTCGACGCCTAACCAGAAACATAAATAAAATACCAACCAATAAGGCTATCCCAGCCGGCACCCAATGACTTCCCCCTGATGTAGGCGTTTGTTTTGGCGCTGAGGCATGCACATCAACCCCTTTCGTACGAGAAGCGACAATATTACTACCAACACTGGTCTTACCGGCATCATCTACCGCAAAAACCTGGAAATAGTACTGAACCCCCTCATCTAGACCATCTATATACCACTGTGTTCGATTATCGGGGGTTACATTAAAACTATTCAAAAGATTTGTCTCCTTACCGTAAATAATTCGATACCGGGCAACCTGCCCATCATCCTTGGCCGGTGACCAAAAAAGCGTAATACGCCCTTCGCCTGATTGAGCCGATAGATTACTAACAGTTGTAGGCGCTATGACAACCGGTGTTTCAGTTGGCACTTCTGTCTCTGTACCCATTTCAATTTCAGTACTCGTTACCCCAGCTTCGCCCGCTTCACAAACCTGTAGAATCTCGGCATTTGGCTCCTCCAATTTGTTTCCTAGTAAATCCGCAATAGTACAACTAATCGGATAAGAACCACACGCTCTAGGCGCCTGAAAGTCACCGGTAAATCGATCACCAGAAAGTGCTAAATCTACTGAAATTTCATTTAGAATACATGAAGCTTCTGATAAGGGTTCATCCGATGAAACCGTTACCTTAAAAGGCTCATCTGGATCCATAACCTTCCGCGGATCAAGCTCAATCGATAAAACGGTTGGCGGTGATTGATCAACCGTAATTGTAACCACTTCTGAAACTAACGCTCCGTCACTACTCGTCGCTATGAATTTATGCGTTCCATCTGCCAAGGCCGGCGTTTGATAGATAAACTCGCCACTCGTATCAACCTCCAAATCTTTTACTAATTCGGTTGGTCCATCCATTATTTTTATAAATCGCGTACCAATAGCTTTCCCCGTAATCGTTACCCGAGACGTTCTAAAGGTTCCTGGTGTTGGGGTTAAAATCGTTATCCCTATTTTATCATCCCCCAAATTTTGTTTACTCTTGTCTACCACATTAACGGTCGATTCGCCCGATATTCGAAAATCACTCGTATCGTGAACGGTGAGGGTTTGAGAACCTTCTGTTGCAAAAATAACCGCTAGGGCAAAAGTATGAACCCCTTGGTCCGTGGCGTCAAACTCATAATCAACCGGAAAAGTCGATAAATCATCTGTTGACGCGAATCGAACTTTCCCAAAGAAATTAGGTACTACATTGCCATTTTCATCTTTAGCAATCACCCGAAAGGTATATCGTTTATCCGTAAAAACCTCCGATGGCAAGTCCTCTATGGTAAAATACGCCACAGAAGTAGCGGCCTCATCTTCAAAAAGTTGCGCTTTCAAAAATTGTCCAATATCAGGCGCTCCAACATCTTCCATTTGTTTATTCGCCAGGTAGAAAATCACTTCTGGTTTTTCAAAAAGCACCATTCCGTCTGATAGAATGGATAAGACCGATACACCCGGTGTTTTAGAGGTTATTTTCCCTTTGGACACTCCCTGCTCATCCGATCTAGGATCAACGACTAACAAGTCTTCATTACGAGAAGAAATAACCTTTATTTTCTCACCCGAGACAGGATTACCGTATACATCACGAATTTTTATCGTAAAAAACCCCACCATATGACCATCCGCTGCTAAAGCTTTTTGATTAAGTTTAACAGTACTTTTATAAGCTGAGGCACTGCTCGCATCAACGGTAAAAGCCGTCTTTTCTGAAAAAAGAGACTCAAAAGATCGCTTGAGACTCAAGTAATAGGTACCAGATTTTTGCAGGTGTAACCCCAGAATATTAGTAGTCAGCACACCCATATCATCCGCCTTTACCATAAATGATAAGGGTGGAACTTCTGGACGATCTATTTTTAGCTCAACCGTTTCATGACTCAACAATCCCGAAACACGAACAGCGGTTGACTGTCCCGCCGTCGTATCCTGTACCGACACGAAGGTATCACTTGACGCCAAAGTAAAGCCACTAAAGAGAAGCCCTATTGACACAATGAAGTTTCGTAAAAGAATACGCATTTCACCCATAAGTATAGCACATTTAGTTATAATGCAAAAAAATAATAGGTTTAATTTAACGAATCGGTTGCTTTGTGATATACTGATCAGAAAACAAAAAAACATGAAAAAAGGTCTCTCGGCTTCCGCAGTAGCAAAAAAACTAGAAAAATACGGCCTCAACCAATTAGTCGTAACCAACAAAAACCCATGGTACAAAATACTGTTTTCACAGTTTGCGGACCTACTCGTTGTTATTCTTATTATCGCCGCGGGGGTTTCTATTTTTACCGGCGAACACACTGATGCTTTTGTGATTATTGGCATTGTTATTCTCAATGCGGGCATTGGTTTTTTCCAAGAATTTAGAACGGAAAAAACACTCGAAGCCCTTCAAAAAATGGTTCATCCCGAGATACGCGTTCTTCGTGATAATCAAGAACAACTTATCGAGACTAAATTTTTAGTTCCGGGTGATATCGTTATTTTAGGTGAAGGGGATAAAGTGCCAGCCGATGGGGTTATTTTAGAAGCCCATAGCTTAAAAATTGAAGAATCAGCGCTTACGGGTGAAAGTCTTCCGGTGGAAAAAAAAGTAGAATCTCCCGTTTTTATGGGAACTTCTATTGCCAGAGGAAGTGGTGTTTTTATCGTCAAAAAAACCGGCATGCAGACTCAGTTCGGAGAAATCGCCAAGCTTACTACGGAAACCGAAAAACTAAAATCCCCGCTCCAAATAGAACTCGAACGAATCGGGGTCTTTGTCGCCAAAATGACCGGTATTATTTGTGTACTGCTTTTCATCCTGGGCATTTGGCGAGATGAATCTTTTGTCGAAAGTTTGCTTTTTTCCGTCTCAGTGGCTATCGCCGCCGTACCAGAAGGGTTAAATACGACTATCATCATCGCCCTCGCACTTGGTGCCACCGTACTGGCTCGAAAGCACGCGGTTATCAAAAAACTTTCATCCGTTGAAACGCTCGGATCGGTTTCCACTATCTGCTCGGATAAGACCGGAACCCTGACGAAAAATGAAATGACCGTTCGTGAAATATACCTCGCGGATCGATCAATTTTTGAGGTACTCGGTGTTGGCTATGATCCCCGTACCGGTAAAATAAATTTTATGGGGGGACGAGATGGTAAACCAGAAAACCATATTTTAAAACAAAAAATACTCGAAATATGTGCTTGGTGTAACGAGGCTAAACTTATTCGAAAAGGCGAAGATTTTAGTATTTTAGGTGATCCGACCGAAGGCGCCCTTTTAACCCTTGTGGAGAAATCAAATATTTTTGCCGATCTTCCCAAGATTGACCTCAAAAAATCTTTAACGGAAATTTTTCCTTTCGACTCTGATCGTAAAATGATGTCAACGGTTGTTTCTGATGACAACGATCAACACCGATTACTCGTCAAAGGATCGCCTGATCAACTTTTAGCCCGGTGTACACACTGGTCGGACGGAAAACGAAAGCACCAGCTAGACGATAAAAAACGAGCCAAAATCCAACAACACTATGAACGAATGGCGGGAAACGCGCTGCGAGTGCTCGCTTTTGCGGAAAAAGATCTCAAGAGCTCAGAAATAAAGGATCTTACAGCGGAAACCGCTGAAAAAGACCTCGTTTTTATCGGGCTTATCGGGATGATCGATCCACCAAGAAATTCCGTTCACAAAGCGGTTAAAACCTGCCGAAAAGCCGGTATTCGCGTTATCGTTATTACGGGCGACTACGGTATTACCGCGGAGGCCATTGCTCGTGAATTGGGCATTGTCCGAGGCAAAGGCGTACTCGTCATCACGGGCGATGAAGCCAAAAAAATGTCTGACAAAGCGCTGGCAAAAATACTCAAAGATCGTGATAAGTCAGTTATTTTTGCCCGGAGTCTTCCGGCTCAAAAAATGAGAATCGTTAAAATACTACAAGCACAAGGCGAAATCGTGGCTATGACGGGCGATGGCGTCAACGACGCTCCCGCTCTCAAAAAATCTAATATCGGTATTGCCATGGGAATAACCGGTACAGAAGTCAGTAAAGAAGCCGCTACGATGATCTTACTCGATGATTCTTTTGCCTCGATTGTTACCGCGGTGGAAGAAGGACGGCGTATTTATGAGAACCTCAAGAAGTTCGTCTGGTTTATTTTTTCGTGTAATATCGGGGAACTCGTCGTCGTATTTGCCGCTATATTTTTTAATTTCCCACTCCCTTTAACGGCTATTTTGATCCTCTGTATTGATTTAGGAACGGATATTTTACCGGCTATTGCGCTGGGGGTTGATAATGCCGAAAAAAACATGATGACACGACCACCCCGAAATATGGATAAAAAGCTAATGGACCGTCATTTTATTACGTACTTCCTCGTGATCGGCTTTACCATTGGAATCACCGTCACCTTCGCCTTCTTGTTTACGCTTTTTAGTGATGGATGGCAATTTGGGGATAGTTTAAAGGGCGACTTTGGTCATGCTATGACCGTGGCCTTTACCTCTCTCGTGATGGTACAATTGGTAAATGCCTTTTCTGCTAGATCCTTTACCGAATCAATTTTCAAACAAAATATACTCGGTAATAACTTTATGCTCATCGCTATATTTACCTCAATCCTGATGGTTGTCAGTATTATTTATATTCCTTTCTTGAACACGATTATGGGAACCACCCCTCTTAGTCTAGAAGACTGGAGTGTGGTAGCATTGGCTTCCTTTTTCCCGTTAATCGCTGTGGAAATTATGAAACAACAACGACGGCAAAAGGCGATAAAGGCTTAGAAAAAGATATTCCTATTTTTTAGAAACCGTGGTTATCCCGATAAAGCCACTTATGAAAAATCCGACAATGACCACCTTCACACCCCAATGACCACCAAAATCTATGAAGTCACGGGTTAAAGGCGTGATAGACTGAAACACAAGGTGAAATAAAATACCTATTGGCAGTGTCCATAGTACCCAGCTTCGGCGTGGGATTTTTAGATTGAACTTCAACGCCCCCCCAGAAAGTCTTGGCGCTAAAAGATAGATACCGCCGAAAGACACGATAAAATCAAAAATAGCGTATCCACCAACTCTAAAGTGTCGTAAAAATTCCAGTATTTCCATAAAATGATTCTTTCGTTTTTATAGGAAAATAGCAAGCTAAAGTTTCCCCTCTTGGCGTAAGAGGGGGGCCCAAGTTGAGTCTTATACCAATTTGTAATAAAAAAGATAAAAGGGTAGCGTCATCCTGAATTTATTTCAGGATCTAAGGGCGTTGTTCCTTGCCAATTATGGAATGCTTCGTCGCTAGATTCCGATATTCATCGGAATGACGTACATTTTTCAAAACACTCCTCAATACAAAAAAAGCTCCCTCAGTAAGGGAGCCTCTGCCGGAGCAGGGTTGCACCCTGCTCCATATTTTTTTAAAGACACTCTTTATTTCATTCATCATTAAAATGTTTCGGACGGAGTTGGTCTCTTTTTTAATTGTATCCAAAACTCAACACACCACGTCCGGCGAAAGAGATCCTTCACCGAATCTATTAAGCTTGAAGTTCAGGATGACACCTCATTTGTGTATGTTTTCTATGGCGAACCTAAAACACTCCCCAATACAAAAAAAGCTCCCTAAGTAAGGGAGCTTTTTTCTCATATACAACGATATTACTCGATCGATTCTTTCCATTCCGTTCCGAGGAATTGTTCTAACGCTGGGGGCGTTTCTTCGAGTAATCGTAGATCAAAGTCTACCTTCACATTCGGTTCTAAATTTGTACCAGTTCCGATATACCATCGTTTTTCTAATAACGGTGCGAGATCACCCATAAGGGCTCCAGAGATAGTCAGTTGTTTGTACGAAGCATCCGTGACATCGTTTTTCACTTGACCCGTTTCGGCTATATAAAGCCCTTCCATATGTTCCACATCATTCTCAATAATAATATCCTTATCATTTCGAACAATAAAGGCCGCAAATCCATCCGTAAGTGTTACCTCACTATTAATCACTAGATTTCCATCAATAATAAAGGTTTTACTTTTATTATCGAGCTTAATCTCTCCACCTAGCGTTAGATCGCCAGATACAAAATATATTTCCTGATCAGCTACTTTTTCAAAAGTACCAGTTAGTCCTGCCACCGAATTTATTGATTCTAAATTAAATTGTAAACTTTCATAGAAATTATCTGTATCAGCTGACTGAAAGGATTTCAGTGGATCCAGTGTATCGACATCATTAAAATCAAATAATTCACTACTATTATCCGCGAATACATTCCCGGTTGTTAGCCTATCCCCATCATTACCATGCCCACTCACTCGGTTTGAGGTATCTTGGAATCCAAGATTACCACCATTGGTCGCTTGCACAAACGGTCGAACAATTTTAACCGTTGCCGTTGCGCCTAGTGATGAGAATGAAGCTTTATTTTTCCAGGCATCTAGTGCTGCTCTTGCTCTAGCTGGGTTATCAGCAATGAAATCTCGTTGTGTATGCACGACATTACAATCTGGATCTGTCATTGCACAAGCCGTCTTCATGTATTCATACTCGACAACCGCAAAGGCTACATTATCAATTGAAGCTGTATCCGCCGTAGAAGCCAGAGCTGAGTTTAGTTTATATGCTAGTTCTACACGAGACTTTCCTGTACCATTAAGTTTATTTATAACCGATAAGGTATCTCTTAAATCAATATATTTCCCATCAGATGAACCTTCCATCCAATTAGCATCTAACCCATGCATCTCTGACAAGTTCCCTCCCACTGCTGGAATAGTGTAATCATAAATTCGAAGTAGTGGAATGTCCGTAATAGTGTAACCAGAATTTATACCAAGATCTAAGGTTAGTCGATAGTCAACTTCATCCCCCCTCGCGATTCGTAGGTCGGTAGTAACATTTCCATCTTTATTCAGTACTTCTTTTGTAATTTTTGTTTCCGTTGCCTTAAAACAACCATCACAAGCTCGTGTAGAGGTAACCGGTTCAAGATCATTTATCCAGCTCGGTTCAAGTGCTGGTAGTATAGCGGCACCACAATTTGAAGCATCATGATTGTTATTAGAAAATGGATCAATACTGCCTCCAATACTATCACCACAAAGCGCTAGTCCTTGTTGTTGTGCCCAAGCATAGACACAATCCTTAGCAGATGTACCGCCACTAAGACAAGCTTGATAATCGGACCATCCAGCTCCGTTTCGATAAGGTTTTCGACCACTACAAGTCGCCGTATTATCCCCCCTAACAGCACATGTACCGATTGTTGGCACAGAAGGAGCCCCACCGCCTCCGCCTCCACCACCTCCTCCACCTGGCGTTGTCGGTGTATTTCGGCAGATATTTCCTGATTCACTCTGAACCGTTTGATTACCAAACACAGCTTGTCCTGAGATAATATTACAAATTTGTAGATCATTGGGTGTTCCCGGTCGAACACGCACCGTAAAGTTCAGACTCACGCTTTCTGTTGGTGCTAAAACACTTGGTATAGTGAAAGTCAATACTTGTCCCGTGGCCGTTATACCCGCATCACCCAATACAAATTCAAGGTTTGGATTTAAGTTGTCCGTAAGGATTACACTATCAAGCGTTCTCTGTGTATCGTCATTGGTAACCGTAACGGTGTAATCAAACTGACTTCCTACTTGAATTGAAGTCCCCACTGGTATTGATGAAGATTTCACAATACTAAAGCTTGGGTCCACTAAAATCGGATTAACCCTATGACAAACCTTATTTGACGGCGTTACGATTGTTGATAACCCTTTTACAGTAAAGATATTACATATGTCTGTACCAGCTGTTGCGGTAGCGTTTACACGAACCCGAATATCTATCGCTTTCGTCTCACTGACGGCAAGCGTTGGTATATTAACCGTAATGGTTTGTCCTGTAGCGGTTACATTTTGATTGGCAGGTGTAGGAACAAAGGTCAATCCTGCATTTAACACATCTGTTAGCATCATATCCGTTAGATCTGTGTTGCCAATATTTCGCACTGTAAGGGTATAAGTAATCGTGTCATCTATCTTAACAGCAGCACCAGATACCGGACTAGCGATTTTTGTCGCTTCAACAACCGATGTTGCCGTTGGAATAAGAACGGCAGAAGCATCTTCCGCGTTTACCGAATTCCCTCCACTGACTGGATCAGCCGATACGGAAATATCATTATCATCATCTACAAAGGTTGTATCCGTCACATTATTAATGGAACAAGTATAACTAAAGCTATCATTTTTATCGAATACGCCATCGCTATTCGCATCATTTCGAACTTTATCGGTTCCTGGGATAGTAGCTTCATCGCTAAAATCAACCGTCCCAGCACAATTTGGACTTTCTGGATCCGTCAATACTATATTTTGGAGCGCTTCATCCCCGGTATTAACCACCGTTACGCGGAAAATAGCGATTCCATCAGTAATCGTTTGGGTATCATTTCCAAGGATTCCATCAAGGTCCGTTGTCTTTGTTTTATGATCGGTCTTTTTAATAGAAATCGCTGGTTCCTTTACCACTGAGACTATAATATCTGAAGGATCTGACACCCTTGCTGTGGCAATTTCATTGCCAATCTTTCCTTCTACGTAAACAGTATTTGTAAAGTTAGCGGTAGTTGGTGCCCCTGAACACTTATAACTAACCGTATCATTTGGCTCAAAAGGACCCGTCACCGAATTCCCAGTTCCATTATTATGCGTTACCGTATTTTCTAAGTTGGCAAAATCAATTGTACGAGCACAACTGAATGATAGCGGATCTTCAATCGCAAGACTTGTTAGATCCGCGGTTCCCGTATTCGTAACCGTTATTTTGAAGACAGGATTAGCGCCTGAGTTAATAGTTTGTGTATCATTTTCAACTGTTCCGTCAAGGTCGACGGCTAATGAATTGGCATCCGTCTTCTCAACCTTTATGCTGGCAACAGATACATCAGACTTATCGTCGTCTTTGACAGTTGTGAATGGAATAGTATTCGCTGTACCCGATACAGAAATCTCATTATATCCATCTGGAAAGGTCGTATTAGTGACCCCTACTTCTGTACATTCATAAGTAAAACTTTCACCTGGCTCAAAAAGTTTATCAGAATTTAACTTCGAAGTATCTAGATTATGAAAGGTCGAAGGAAATACCCCCGACTGTCCTTGCCCTAACATAACGGCTCCACCACAAGATGACGAATAAGTATCTTCAATCTTAAGGGTTGCCAAAATATCTGTATCCCCGTTATTCTCAACCGTAATCTTAAATACAGCATCCTCACCTGATACGATCGTTTGCGTATCATTGTTTATCGGATCATCTGCTTTATTCCCATCAAGATCGGCCGTATTAGCTGATTGCTTTACAATACTAATAGACGGTTTTGTCCCGATTGCCCCAAACTTAACCGCTGAAGCATCGGAAACTTCCGTGGTCTTGATATTATTTACCCCATATCCTGTGGCAAAAACTTTATTCGTATACGCAGTAGCAACACCGAGATCTTTACATTCATAACTAACCGTATCACTTGGCTCAAAAATATTAGTGCCAGTATTACCCGCACCTTTCGTATGCGTTACCGTATTCCCGAGATTAGCAAAATTAATCATTCTCCCACAGGCATCAACCCTTTGATCGGTAATTTCTAGACTTGTCAGGTTTGTATCCCCTGTATTCTTAACAATGATTTTAAAAATTGCATCACCACCTTTTTTAATAGTTTGTGAATCAGTACTATCAAAGCTAGTCTTCGTTCCATTATCAAACTCAATATTGTTTTCATTTGCGCCAACAACTTGATCTAAGTCAGCTGTATTGGCATCTACCTTGGCGATACTGATAGAGGACTTCTTTTGTGACTCTAGAATTACTTTTGATCTATCCGCACTATTTACCGTGTCATTACTGCCTACAACATCCGCTTTTACCATTATTTCATTTACATAACCTTTTTGTACACTTGATTGTTTACAGGTGTAGACAATCTCTTCTTTTGCGTCAAAGTTTGTTGTATCTCCATCTTTATGTAGCACTACCGTATCTTGTGCATTTCGACTACAATTATTACTAAAACTATCAGTTAATACCACGTTTTTCAAAGCCGTATCCCCTGTATTCTTAACAATGATTTTAAAAATTGCATCACCACCTTTTTTAATAGTTTGTGAATCAGTACTATCAAAATTAGTCTTCGTTCTATTATCAAACTCAATGTTAGTTTTATTTGCCCCTATGACCTTATCCGAATCAGCTGAATTGGCATCCACTTTAGCGATACTGATGGAGGAGGCTGTATTCGTCCCGCAATTAGCA
Organism: Candidatus Altimarinota bacterium; assembly: GCA_026982915.1. Taxonomy (GTDB): domain Bacteria; phylum Patescibacteriota; class Gracilibacteria; order UBA4473; family UBA4473; genus JALWQU01. The sequence continues at coordinate 14,511 of JALWQU010000119.1, forward strand.
TTTATGTCAAGCTGAGCCTTACATTCTTGTATTGGATAAGTAGGACTAAATTCATTAGCGCCTATAATGGAAGTAAGTTTCAACTTTCCGTCCGTTGGCACTGAAATACTAGCCGACCCTGATTGCGTTACCGTTATTGGACCTCCATTGAAAGATGTGAAATTATTCTTCCATTCTCGTTTTTCTGCATATTTCCCCTGAATCACCCAGCTAATATTAGCCGGGTCCCCTGGACAAAATTCACCTTGATCATCTATGGAAATCCTACATCCATCTTTTATTTTTTCAACAACGGTAAAACTATCATGACAAGCATTAGCCTTCCCTTCCATATCCACCGTACAAGTAACTTTTCCTAGCCCAAAATCTTTCTTCAACACACTCCAAGCCTCAGGTAGTCTTCCATTAGCTCCCAATTTACCTGTAAAAACTGTTGTTCCATTTGATTTCTTGCAAGTAACTGTTTTTTTAACACTCTCATCATTCTGACTTGAAGTAAAAGTAAAATTATTTTTATCTCCAACCATAACCTCTGTTTTATCAAACTTCAAGCTACAACTTGGTTCTGGTGTCCCACAATTAGAGGCTTTAGTGAAGTGCTTAGTACAAAATGGTGCGGGACTAAAACCTTTGGCCTCATCAAACCTAATCTCCAAATTTTCTGGAATCACCACGAAACCTGATCCGTTTGGCCCTAAAGGATTAACCTGTCCAATTATCGGTACCGTACTATTCCAGCTAAGAGTCTGAAGAGTACTCGACCACTTAATCTTTCTCGTCGCTCCAGGACAAACAGGTGTATTATCTACTGCCTCAATTCTACAAGCAGATCCCTTTGATGGATTAGGATCATATACCTTAAACATTGCATGACAAGAAGGTACTGATGAGTTATTACCCTTTAAGAAAACTTTACAATCCGTTGTTCCTAATCCTTCAGGAATAAATGTAAATGAACCATTTTTCCCCAATTTACCTACTGATTTATTGGCCTCTCCACATGAAAACCTAATAGAATCCGGATCCTGTTCTGGAGTAGCATTCAATCTAAATTCCACAGATTCTCCCTTCCTAACACTTGCTACATCTGACCCCGTATGACCGTTAAAAAATACTTCACATTTTGGTGCTGGTGTCTTATCCACACAACTCTTTCCATCAGCACTAGCTTTTTGATCTTCCCTACAAACTAAAAAGGATCTTTCACAACTCCTTTGCGTTCCATATCTACCCTCACAAGTTACCTTACAATTTGTATAACCTACTTCCGTTGGAGTAAAAGAATACCCCCCTGTTCCTACTGCAAAGGGTTGATTCAATTCAGAACCAGTAGTTCCATTTATACATTTTAAATTCTTCGCTTTTCCATCTTTAGCCCCTGATAATAAAAAAGTATACTCTATTGGCTTACTTACGACAGGAGACTTCGTTGTATATTTTATGTCACAAAGAGGTGTTGCAACCTTTATACATTTCCCTAAAAATAATTTTTCTCCAGATTTACAACTTGGTGTCTTATCCACACAACTCTTCCCATCACTACCAACTTTTTGATCTGTCCCACAGACCGTAATACTTGCATCACAATATCCATATCCTTCACTTGTTTTGACCATAGCTTTACATTTAGTTTTCCCTACAACTGTTGCCTCTGGCATTTCTTGATTTATTATTGCAACACCTGATGTTCCTAAGTCACCACTTGATTTATTCCCAGAAGGATCAGTACAAGTAAAAGTTTGTTCCTCAATTTCTTTCCCCTTCCCATCTGGTGTAAAGGTAAGCTTTGGTTTCCCTCCATTCTCTATCACACTAGGATTTATGGAAGCCGTACAACTTGGTTTAGAGCTAAAACCCCACCAAAAAAAAGCCTCAACATTAGTCGTAAAACTAAAAGAGAGTAATAATGTTAATAAATAAAACTTCAACGGAATCAGTCTTAGCATTTTTTTCATCATCATAGAAAGGGGTTATTTTTTAGTAAATATCCAAGCATTTTATCACAGAATAGATTATTTAACAACTATTATTTTATGAAAAAATAATCGATTTAACACCATTTTGTCAAACTATTATTTGACTTTTT
>JALWQU010000119.1:16606-17738 GCA_026982915.1 Candidatus Altimarinota bacterium
CAATAGTGCAGAAAAACAAAACCATAGAGGCTATTTATTAAGGAAAGTCTGATAAATTAATAAGTAGCGCTTAAAAGAAAGATAGAGACAGCCTAAGAAATTCGTCTTTTAGTAAAATTTCCACTCAAAATCCTTTCTGATAAAGGATTATCAAAAAAGATTTATTCGTTGAAATTTTATCAAAAATACTATAATTTCTTGGTCGGCTGAATTTATCAGACTTTCCTTAATTTGTATGAACCTTTGCCACAAACTACTCCGCCACACGATAAACCTCATCCAGCGTCGTCAGACCCTCTATAACATTCCGAACACCGTCCTCAAATAGTAAGGTAAAATCTGAAGTAGCTCGAATATACTCCAATAAATCTGTCTCCGACTCGTTCTCAACAATTTTTTGACGAAGAGAATCGTTTAGCTCAAAGGCCTCACAAAGCGCCAATTGACCCATAAAACCCGTATGCGTACAATGCTCACACCCATCATAATTAACCACCGGTGTTGCAATAGACCATTTGTTAGGGCCTTCTGATTTGATACTTTTTCGAACCGAAGGATAAAACTTTACCAGACGATCAAGCGCCGTTTTTATCCGAGATTCATACTCAAAAACAAAAGCTTCTTTCTGTGAACAATGCGGACAAATACGCCTTACGAGCCTTTGCGCAAAAATCGCGTTAATACTTGTCGCGATATTAAAACTCTCAACACCCAAATTACGCATCCGTGAAATAGCGCCCACAGAAGAATTTGTATGCAGGGAAGAAAAAACCAAATGCCCTGTCAAACTCGCTTCTGTTGCCAACTTCGCAACGGAAAGATCCCGGATTTCCCCGATCAAAATCACATCTGGATCGTGTCTCAAGAGTGCCCGAAGCCCATTCGCAAAATTGTAATCTCGTTTTTCATTTACCTGTGACTGGGTTACACCGTTTAAATGGTATTCAATTGGATCCTCAAGCGTGACCAGTTTTTTATCCGGAATATTTATCTCCGAGAGCATGGCGTATAGCGTCGTCGTTTTCCCCGAACCGGTCGGACCGGTCACCAGTACCATCCCATTCTTTTTCCCAATAGCGTGTTTAATTTTTTTCTGAATATGCGTATCAAAACCCAGTTCATGAAAGGGCAA
>JALWQU010000120.1 GCA_026982915.1 Candidatus Altimarinota bacterium
TCTTCTCCTTTTTTTATTTCTTCCGCTCTTGTTATATCAAAATCTTCCAAATATTTTCCGTATACCAGCTTTGCTAATTTTTCCATACCTTTACCATACCATTTCCCCTCATTTTGGGAATTAGCCCATTTTAGAAAAAAGATTTGACAGACCTATTCTTTTAATTATATTCCGTTGGCTCTTCTGACTAAACAAATACAATGGCAACAAAGAAAACAACGAAGACTGAGGATTCTACTGTAAATGTACGAATTATCGTGAAATCATTTGATTACACTATCATCGATGAAGCGGCAAAATCAATTATTGATACAGCCGAACGAAATGGCTCAATTGTTTCTGGGCCAGTGCCATTACCGACACGAATAAAAAAGTATACGGTAAATCGGGCAATGTTTGTTAATAAAGATGCTCGTGATCAGTATGAGATCAGGACGCATAAAAGGTTGGTTGATATTAAGGAGCCAACACCAAAGACGATTGAGTCTTTGCAGAACTTATCACTACCAGCTGGTGTGGAAGTTGAGATTAAAATGAATTAAATAAAAGGCTGATCATTTAAGTTTCATTTAGCGATAATGTTATCACGGATAACCTCTTGCAAAATAGTTGAAGAAATGAGGATTAAACTAAAAAACAATGAAAGGAATACTCGCTCGTAAAATCGGAATGACTCGTGTTATTTGCCCAGAAACTGGTCGAGTGACGCCTGTCACCTTACTTGAGGCGCCTGATGCTAAGATTCTTCAGGTTAAAACAATGGAGAATGATGGTTATGGTGCCTTGGTTTTAGGGGCTTTTGAGCGAAAGAATTTTGGGAAAAATGAGAATAAGAAGTATAAGTTTATAAAAGAACTTCCTTGCACGGCAACAGAATTGAAAAAAGGAGGTGAGGTTGTAGTGGGGGATCTGGAAGGTGTAAAAAAGGTAAAGGTGACCAGTACTTCTAAGGGACGTGGTTTTGCGGGGGTGATTAAACGACATAATTTTTCCCGAGGCCCTGAAACACACGGTTCAACGCATCATCGAGAACCTGGTTCGGTTGGTACTTGTGCCAAGCCTGCGCGTATTATTAAGGGAAAGAAAATGCCGGGGCATTATGGAGACGATCAGACAACGCTTCGTGAAGTTGAGGTTGTTTCTGTTGACGCTGAAAAGCGGCTCATAGCCTTAAAGGGTCCGGTCCCTGGAGCGAAGAATAGTTTTGTATTTATCCGAGAAAAATAATGAAAGCCAATTTATATACCGCTGACGGAACAAAAAAAGGATCGGTTGATTTGAACGCCTTGGTGTTTGAAGCAAAGGTTAACTTAGACCTTATGCATAGAGCGGTTGTTATGCGACTAGCTAATGCACGGAATCCTATCGCTCATACGCTGACACGAGGGGAGGTTTCCTATTCGACTAAGAAAATGTTTCGACAAAAAGGAACAGGGAATGCAAGGCGAGGAGCTCGTTCTACTAATATCCTAAGGGGGGGTGGGGTGACGCATGGACCACGAAATGATCGTAATTTTGCAAAGATGATGCCCAAAAAAGAGCGTCGAGCAGCCCTATTTTCATCGCTTTCAGCTAGAGCTAAAGACGAAAAAGTTATAGTCATGGAGGGATTTAAGGCTAAGGCCCCTAAGACTAAAGACTTTATGACATTATTGTCGAAGTTGCCAGAGGCTAAGCAGTACTTATTCGTTCTTTCGGGGAAAGACGAGGTTTTTGAGAAATCTTGTCGAAATATCCCGGGTGTTAAGACTATTCTGGCTAACTACTTGAATCCTTTTGACGTTTTGAAATCAGATAAGATTTGTTTTCTTGGTGATGCATTAGCAAAGGTAGAAGAAACTTTTTTGACTCACAAATAATATGTTAGGAATAAATAATGTTCTCGTGGCCCCTATTAATACAGAGAAATCTGTGGGAATGTCTGGCAAGTATACCTTTCAGGTACACCTTGATGCTGATAAATCACTTGTGAAAGAGGCGGTTAATCATTTCTATGGGGTTGATGTTGTAAAGGTTTGTATCGTGAATCTTAAAGAAAAGAAAAAATCTGGAGCTAAAGGCAAAGAATCTACACGAAGAAAGGGTATGAAGAAGGCTATAATAACGCTTAAAGATGGTCAAACATTGAACTTTAATGATTTTAAATAATATAAATAGTTTCACAGAAATTAAGGAAAAACAATAACATGGCAATGCGAAAATTGAAACCGAATACTAATGGTCAACGAAATACCATCGTTGCTGATCGTGCGCAAATCACAGCCAAGAAGCCAAGTGTTAAAAGTCTTCTAAAGAAGTCTCGAAAAGTAACAGGACGAGCTGGTGGTACTATTACGATTAGGCATCGAGGAGGAGGGACTCGTTCTCACTATCGTATGGTTGATTTTAATGGAACTGACAAATTAGGTGTTCCGGGTACAATTAAAGCCATTGAATACGATCCTAAGCGAACCGCTTTTATCGCTCTAGTGGTCTTTGTTGATGGTGATAAACGATACCAACTCGCACACCGTAAGGCCGCGGTTGGAGACAGTGTTATTACGAATACAAAAGCTAAGGCCATTGACGGTAATCGTATGCAGCTAAAATCAATTCCTATTGGTTTTAATATCTATAATGTGGAAATTACAGCCAATAAAGGAGGACAAACGGTTCGTTCAGCAGGACAATCAGCAAAGCTTGTTTCTCTTGATGGAGAAAAAGCTCAAGTGCAAATGCCTTCAGGGGAAATACGATTGGTCGATAAGACAAATTATGCTACTATTGGCGTGATTTCTAATGAAGAGCACTCACTCGAAAAAATTGGAAAAGCCGGTCGAATGCGACATCGTGGTCGACGTCCTCAAGTTCGAGGGAAAGCTATGAATCCGATTGATCATCCTCACGGAGGAGGTGAAGGGGGTTCGCCTATTGGGATGGCTTATCCGAAAACACCTTGGGGAGCTCATGCCTTGGGGGTAAAAACTCGAAAAAGGAAGAAGTCCTCTGATCGACTGATTCTGATCTCTCGTCATCGCGCTAAAGGCAAAAAATAAACTTTAATCTAGTTGTTCCACTTTCGTGAATAACTAATAAAAAAATTAATCTAAATCATCATGACTCGTTCTAGTAAAAAAGGTCCATACGTTGATCCTCGTTTGATAAAGAAAATCCAAGCCATGGATGAATCGGGGAGAAAAGGTGTGATCAAAACATGGTCTCGATCTTGCACCATTTCACCTGAATTTGTAGGGCATACTTTTGGTGTCCATAATGGAAAGGCGCATATTCCGGTCTTCTGTACAGAATTTATGGTTGGGCATAAGCTTGGGGAATTTTCTCCGACGAGACGATTTAGAAGTCATGGAGGAAGACTTGCTAAATAAAAAATATAAAATTAAATAGTTAATAGTTTACAAAAATTCAATAAAAGAATAATGAAGGCAAATTTAAGACGAATTCGATTATCACCAAAGAAAGCCAATATTGTTGCGGGTCTCGTTCGTGGTAAGGCGGTTGAAGAAGCTTTGAATATATTAAAGTTTACACCAAAGAAATCTGCCGCTGCGATTTATAAAGTATTACAATCAGCCGCTTCTAATGCGGAAACAAATGATGGGAAAGATCGAAAGAACCTTGTCATAGAAAGTATCATTATTAATAAAGGACCTTTCTATAAACGGCATTTGCCATCGACGAGAGGTCGTGCTTTACCGATTAATAAACCAACAACACATATCACTATCCAATTGGCTGATAAATAATTAAATAATATGGGAAAAAAAGTTTCACCGATTTCACTCCGAATAGGCATTACTCGTACATGGGATTCCAAATGGTATGCTAAGCGAGATTATAAAAAGCAATTCTTGCAAGATCTGTCTATTCGTAAGTATATTGAAAAAAATCTAGCTAAAGCCGGAATATCTAAAATTGAGATCATTCGAAGTGCCGGAAAAGTACTTCTTACTATTCATACACCTAAACCGGGTATGATTGTGGGAAGAGGTGGTGAAGCTATCGGGGAACTACAAAAGACGCTAACACAAAAATTTGGAGAAGTTTTTGATGTTAAGGTGCAAGAGGTTAGAAAACCAGATGCTGACGCAAAGCTTATTGCCGAAAATATCGCCGAACAAATATCAAAACGATTTCCTTATCGACGAGTTGCCAAGATGGCCTTAGAACGAGCTATGGAAGCTGGGGTGAAAGGTATTAAGGTTAAGATCGGAGGACGACTTAATGGAGTTGATATTGCTCGAAATGAGACTTACAGCTCTGGAACCGTTCCGCTGCATACATTGAGGGCTAATATTGAGTATCATCACGCAGAAGCGGATACTATGTACGGTATCATTGGCGTAAAGGTTTGGGTTTACACCGGGTTGGTATTTAAAAACCAAAGTCTTAATGCTTTGAACTAAAAAAGAAAACCTTTTGACAAAAAGACCTTAATAAATAATTTTGTCAGAGAATATTTAAAATATAGATAATCGAAATTAATCATGGCACGACCTAGCAGAAAAAAACGAGCATTCTTCGCACTTTATTGTTCTGAGTGCCACGAAAAACTTGGGAAACGGGTAGAAAATTATAAAATAATGCTAAACCCTACCAACACCAATCCAAAAGAATTTACCGCGAACAAATACTGTAAACGATGTCAAAAACATCATATTCATAAGGCTAAACAAATATCTCGAAGTCAGAATAAATAGGTTTTTATTTCCTAATTTATAACGCTTAAAGTGTAATTTGAAGTTAGTCTTATGTGTGTTTAAACTTCTATTATGGATATATAT
>JALWQU010000121.1 GCA_026982915.1 Candidatus Altimarinota bacterium
GAGCAATATTAACCATCAATAAAATTGTTACTGTTTCCTATTGCATAGTGGACGCAAAACCCCAGAAAAAGATTAAATAAGGAGGAACTATGAATTTAATCGAATTAAGACATGCGATGGATCTCGAAACTTTTGTTTTTTATCAACCTTTAGCAGGCAGTTCGTTTGACGGTTGCGTTAAGGAAATGCAATCACTTAAAGAAAAATATGGTCTTGAGGTTGCGATGGTATTTAATGGTGTTTTTGTAACCACCATGGACATTGAAAAAGTTGGCGTAGATAAGATCGAAGATTGGTATAGAGAGAAACTAAAAAAAGGAAACGAAGAAGAAAGCGAATCTTTGGACGAAGCAGTAGAAAAAAGGAGACGCCAACTTTTGATTGACAAATTTCATTTGTTTATTTTGGAAACGATTAGGGATGACAATAATTTTATGCTTTGCTTCTCTGGCGAGCCAGGTTTTAGTGGAATATTGCATTTTTTGAATGTTGCCTCAAATATTGAGGATAAAACAATAAATAAAGGCCTTTTTGCTTTGCAGGTATTAAACGATAGCTCTGGAGGCATTCCACCGTTTAGCCTTATAGAATGGCTTAAGGATAATGGATACTTCGATAGGTTTATCAATGAACGTGATTATTTAAAAATAATTGAGTATCTAATAGATTCTGGGTATACCATTAAATAAAAGGAGGCGTTATGAAATTAAGTAAATTAAGAAATGCGATGGACTGTAAAACTTTTGTTTTTTACGATCCTGTAGGACTTGGTCTCACTCTTGATAGCTGTGTCAAAGAAATGCAATCTATAAAAGAAAGGTGTGGTTTTGAAGTTGCAATGGAATTTAATGGCGTGTTAATAACCACTTTAGACATTGAAGAAGTTGGTCCAGAAAATATTGATAGATTATATAAAAAGAGATGTGGGGGGAAGTCAGCATCTTTAGAAGAAGCTATAAAAGAAGCAAGGCGACAATGGACCCTTAGCAGGTGGTATTTGCTTTTTTTAGAGATGGCTAAGATTAAATCTGATTTTATGATTCATTTCTCTGATAAAAATGGTTTAAGTCATACCCTCTTTTTTATCAACCACGCATCTATAGTAGGTAGCAAAAACACAAGTGGAGATCTTTTCCATTTAAAACGCACTTGGGAGAACTCTGATGAAAACTTCCCAAAGGAGTTGATAGATTACTTAGATCAAGGTGGCTATTTAACAAGTTTTATAACTGAAGATAAATTTTTCGAGATAATAGCTCACCTAATAGATTCCGGGTACACCATTAAATAAAAGGAGGCGATATGTTACACATTTTCATTGGAACTCCATTAGCTCCAGCCCAAGGCTTTTGGATTGATGCGTGGAATACAGACCCAGATGAAATCCTCAAAAAAGCTAAAGAGCTTGGTGAAGAACCAATTATAACTGATTATGAATGGGAAGTAAAAACCGAAAATGGGCCTTTGGTTGATGTGTTCGACGCAGAAAGAGAAGGATTAATTTCTACGTTAGAAACAATAAAAAAAATTAAAGAAGAGAGATATGATAACAAAGAAGATTTATGCAAACTTCATTTTCTGGTGCGGTATAAAGGGTACGATCTTGAGGATGCGATTCTTAGAATAGATGAAGTAGTTTTTTATGAAGATAAAACCCTTCAAGAGGTAGCCGAAACTCTTCTCGATGAAGGACATTTTGGCGAAGTGCCGGACTCTGTGTATTGGTGTATCGATACAAAATGTTTAGCGTCTCAATTAGAAGGTGAAGGTTTCTATGAGCTAGATTGCGGAGTTTTTGAGCATTATTAAAAGCAATAAAATACTTGACAAACGCCAGCGGTTGGGTGCAAAATAAAAACGATGTCGGAAAGTAAAAAAACATATCAACTGCTCCAACAACTCAACCAAATTGGCCTCTTTGTTAAGACATCCGAGAGATTTACAAAAGGCATTCCCGATATTATAGGAGTATACCGTGGAATATCTGTTTGGATAGAGGCTAAAACTGATTCTAAATTTAAAAAATTGCAAGTGTACTATCTCCAAGAATGTGTAAAAAATGGTGGGATTGCATTCGGGGTAATTTTTAAAGATGGCAAAACTTATGTATGCGAACCGGATGCTATTGTGGATGGTAAGCCTTCAAAAATGAAGGAGGTGAATGTTGTCGACTATATTAAAGCTAAATTCCGCGAGAACGCATATTTATTGCGACACCAAGGGGCTGACAAACCAACAAGTAGATCTGGCAGTTTATGATGGGTTTTCTTGGCGTGATAAACGTAACGCCAAGAATTCTAATGGGGAGCCTGAACGTTATTTGCTGGCTCCCCTTTCTTATCGTAATATTGTTAAAATCAAAAAAATAGTGCCTGATATTCGTATGGATGCGGATGTACAGCATTATTATGAAACACAAAAAAAATACATAAGAGAGCACGTTATCCCTGCCCAAAAATATCGTACCGCCCCTATGGAAGAAATCATGCCGGAATTTGAAGAGATGGGATTCCAATTCCCTGATTGGGTGAGGCATATTGACGTGCAAATCAGGGCAATACTCTGGCTCAAGCATGTCAAAAGAACTACATTAGAATTGAGGGTGGGGCATGGTAAAACATTTGTTTCTCTCTGCCTTTTGGATTGGCTAAAAAGAACTGAAGGCAGGCAGAAAATTTTAATATGTGCTCCTCATCTATTGATTAAATACGCGTGGATTGCGGATATCAAAAAATTTGGGTTTAATCTAACCTACGATATTTTGCCAAACAGAAAAGAGGCGAAAGTATTTTTTAGTCGTTCGGATATCGACATTTTTTTAGTAAGTAATGGGCTTCTGCCGTATATTAAGAAAGACCTTTCAAGGCAATATTTTGATGTCGTAATAGTCGACGAAGCTTCTGTGCTAAAAAGCATATCTAATAAAAGTTTCCAAGCAATTAAAGCGACCAAATGTGATCGTCTTATTTTGCAGTCAGCGTCTATCGCCCCAAATAGCATTGAGGAATTTTTTGCCCCAATGTATTTAATAGGTAATGTATTAGGAAATACTCTTTCGGAATTTAGAGCAAAATATCAATATGCCGTAAAAGATAAAAATGATCCCAAAAGAATACTTTTTTGGGTAGATACGAAAGCCGGTATTGCTCGCGTAAGGGAGATCATGAAATATTGGAGATTTATTTCTACGGATAAAGATATTGAAGGAATGCCGGAAAGAGTATCAATGGCTCGTTACTTTGATTTATCCTCAAAACAGCTGAAGCATTATAAAGAGCTGGAAAAGGATTACATTACATTTATAGAATCTCATAAGGACGAGCTGAAACATAATGTGCCTGTAATTGTGAAATCTGAGTTAACATTAAGAAATAAATTATTACAGTGCATAAATGGGTTCTTAATAGATGCCCAAGGCGAAACAATTCCTATATTTAAAAAGGTTGAGGATTCTCCTAAATACAAATTGTTGTATGAAATAGTGGAAAAAATCATGACGCAAGGAGATGACTCTATTATTATTTGGGGCGTATATCAAGAAGAAATCGATGCTGCAAAAAGAATGCTGAAAAAGTTTAAACCAGTAACTGCATACGGCAAAGATACGAAAGCCAGAAAGCAAAAAAACATTGATAAATTTTTATCTGGCGAGTCTCGTATCATAATTGCTCATCCAAAGAGCGTTAAGTTTGGCCACACATGGAATCATGCTCGCTATATGATTTGGATGAGTGCGACAGAATCATATGAAGATTTTTACCAAGGGCGTGGTAGGAACCAGAGAATAGGTTCCAAGTTTGATACAATCTTTGAGATTAAATTGATTTCTACCGGAACAGTCGAAGAAAAAATTTATAAAGTAATAGAAAAAAAGGAAAATTTAGCTAAAATATTAGAAAGGGGGTAGGTAATGTGTCTTGGGAATTATTTGCAATTCTTATTGTCGTTCTTATAGTGGCGATTATAACAGAGATTATGGACGGCGATAGAGCTAAGGCGTCTCGTGCTTTAATTGTGTTTATACTTCTAATTTTACTAGTGAGAGGGTTGATATGGCTAAGTCATTATCTGAAATTCTTGCCCAAATAGATATTCGCCAGCTTTATGAGGAATTAACCGGAGAATCTTTTATTAGGCACAAAGGGGCAGAGAGAGCAAAAAATGTGTTCAGGGAAGACTCAGACCCTTCGTTAACTTACAGGCCTAAAAGCGGATTATTGTATGATTTTGCGGAGCAAAAAGCCTATTCTCATTTAGAAATAGTAAAAAAAGCCAAACAGCTTTCTGAATCTGAAGCTATCTCTTTTTTGTATTCTTTTATAGGCGAAAAGCCACCAAAAGACATAATTAAAGAGGCAAAAGAAATAGATAAATATCGTGAATTTCTATCTACCTCTCTTAAATACGCACAAAAATATGAAAGCAAAATCAGAAAATGGGCGGAAAAAAATGGCATCCCGTTCAGAAAAGAAATTTTTTATCATTTTAAAGTTGGAGTTTTGCCTGACGCGGAAACTATCAAGAAATTTGGTTTTGAGCCATTCAAGGGGTTCGAAGAAAATGCTTTGGTCTTCCCTCTCGCAGATAGGTTTAGAAGAATTGTTGGGTTCCAAATTAGACATATGGAAAGAAAAGATTTTCGAATGATTGGGTCTCCGGGATTATTTGGTATGCTTTCTTTAAAAGAAGAGGAAGGCATGACAGAAGTAGTATTAGTTGAGGGGGAAAAGGACTTGCTTTCTTTTGCTTGCTCTTTCGATGAGCCTATGAAAGTTATTTCC
>JALWQU010000122.1 GCA_026982915.1 Candidatus Altimarinota bacterium
GTTACGGCAGAAATAGCCAAAAGCTTTGCCGAAAGTGAGTTTGAGAAATATAAACCTAGACAAGACAAACTGTTTGAATCAGATTTTGATAGGGAAGTGAAAAAACTTTTTAATTCTCAACAATAGAGCACAGATATTCTTGAGACTCGCAGGCTTAATTTAGCGAACGACACTTTAGTACTCGCTTAACACCTCTTTCAATAACCGCATTTGTTCGGGGGTTCCGATTGAAATTCGCAACTGATTATGGTCGAATTTTCGAATAATAATACCGGCTTCCATAAGTTTTTTATAGAGGGCTTCAGCTGCATCTACCTGAAAAAAGATAAAATTGGCGTCAGATTTATAAATTGTACGAACCCATGATTGTTCTTCGAGAAAGGCTTCAAGCTTCTTTCGTTCGGACAAAGTTATACGAGCTTTCGATTGCCAGAAATCATAGTTCTCCAGAGCGTCAATAGCCATGTCCATCTGAAACGCGCTAAGGCTGTAAGGCATTTTTATGATTTGTAGTTTTTCGATAATACGCTTGTCGGCAAAACACATTCCGACACGAACTCCCGCCAGTCCCCAGAATTTAGAAAAGGTCTGAAGAACCACGAGGTTCGAAGGAGTAGAGGCGTTCTTATTTTTACGAAGATAATTTACAAATGATTCCGATCCTGAAAAGTTTACATAAGCTTCATCCATAACCACAACGCCAGAAAAATTTTCAAGAAGATAGAGGAGTTTCTCCCGTTCAAAAAGTCCGCCTGTAGGAGCGGCAGGATTGGGGATAAAACAAATTTTAGCGTTAGATTTTATTATTTTTTCGACCTCTAAAGTCATTGTTGTTCGTGATGCACCGTTACTTTGGGTGATGGATTCTTCCCGCAAAGGAATTGCTTCAACACCGATGTCATTCATATTAGCCGATACGGCGTACATCCCAAAGGTTGGGGGACAGATCAGAATGGAATCTTTTTTTGGCTCACAGAAAAGACGAATGAGCTGGTCAATAAGTTCATCTGATCCATTGCCAGCAATTATATTATCAATAGGCAATTGATGGAAATCCGCTATTTTTTTTCGTAAATTGGTTTGATAAGTGTCGGGATAATAGTTTGGTGTTAGCTCTTTTGGGGTAGTGTTGGGCAAAGTGTAGGGGTTTTCATTCGCATCGAGGAAGCAATACTTTTGCGTTGTAGAAATTGTATCAGCTTCATCTTTGGCACAGGAATACCCCTTGAGGGTTTGAATACTTGGGCGCATTATTTTTTTGACATCTACGGGTAAATCAGATAGTATTGATATGCTTTTCGCGGTCTCGCTTTGGTGAGATGTCGGTGTGCCCCCCGCAAGTACTTGTGGGGGAGATTTTTTTATACCGAGGAATTGTTTCATTTTAGATAACGATAATAATTTATTTTTAAATCTCATTTTTAATTGATTTTAATCTTACCGTTACGGCTTCTTTATGAGCGTGTAGATCTTCTCTTTCCGCTAAAATTTCAACGGCTGGTCCTAGGTTTTGTACGCCTTCATCGGTAATGGACTGAAAGGTTATTTTTTTGATAAAACTATCAACGGAAACGCCCGAAAAGCTACGCGCAAAGCCAGAAGTCGGCAGTACATGGTTTGTGCCACTGGCATAATCACCAAAACTTTCACAGGCGTTGGATCCGACGAATACGGATCCAGCATTTTTTATTTGTGCGGATAATGATTCGATATGGTTTTGATCAATATTTAAAATCAAATGTTCTGGGGCGTATTGATTGGAGAAATCCATAACCTGTGTCAAGTTCTCGGTTACTAGAATATAAGAATTTTCAAGAGATTTCTGCGCGATTTCTTGCCTTGGAAGTCGTGAAAGTTGTTTTTCTATTTCGACCAAAACGCTACTGGCTAAATCCTCCGAATCGGTTACTAAAACCGATTGAGAGTCGGGACCGTGCTCGGCTTGTGATAAAATATCCGCCGCCACAAAAATAGGATTAGCTTCTTTATCAGCGATCACCAAAACTTCACTTGGGCCGGCGGGCATATCGATAGCGACACGCTCGGTGGCGAGGATTTTTGCGGCCATAACAAACCCGTTTCCAGGACCAAAAATTTTATCGACCATCGGTACCTGTTCGGTTCCATGAGCCATAGCCAAAATAGCCTGTGCGCCACCTATCTGAAAAATATTTTCAGGGGAAAGTCTTAGCTTTTTCGCCGTGTATAAAATAGCGGGATCGGGGTTGGGTGGCGTGCAGAGTATGATTTTGGAAACACCGGCAATCTGTGCAGGGATAACCGTCATCAGAATAGTCGAGAACAAAGGCGCCGTTCCACCTGGAATATAAAGACCGACGGTCTCAATCGGGCGAGATTCTCGCCAACAAGTAACGCCCTTGGTCGTTTCAATAGCCGGTTCTTTTATCAAATTCTTGGCTTGAGCTTGGTGAAAGGTGGTGATGTTATCGATAGGCATATCAAGCGCCTTTTTAAAACTTTCATCGACTAAATTATCAATATTATTCCATTGTTTCATGAGAGTCGGGGATTCTTTGACGGAAAATTTTTCAAGCACAACACCATCGAATTTTTTACTTAGCGCGCTAAGAGCGATATCACCTTTTTTAAGAATATCCGTCTGAATATTTTTAACGATTGGTATAATTTTTTCTAGATCGACACTTTTACGCGTACAGAGTTTGGCTTTCTCGTTATCCGATAGCTGCTTGTAGGTATATTGTTTCATGGTTGTTTAGTTTAGTTGATAAGTTTTTCGATAGACTGGACAAGGATTCCTTCGGCGCCGATTGATTTTAGCTTGGCAATAGTATCCCAAAAAACTTTTTCCTCCACGACGGTCGAAACCGAAACCCAATCATCATTATTGAGAGGCGACACGGTGGGGCTTTTGAGCCCGGGGAGTATATGCGTGAGTTTTTTTAGATTTTTTCGTTCGAGATTCAAGACGACATATTTATACTTCTGAGCGAGTAATACCGCCCGAATACGCTGTAAGAATCGGTCCAGTAGTAAGTTCTTTTCCGGGGATAATGTTTGGCATTTAAAGACAATGGCTTCAGAAGAAAAAATGGTTTCGATTTCTTTTAGACCGTTCATTTTTAGTGTTGATCCCGTGGAAACAAGATCACATATGATATCAGCACTACCCAGGCTAGGAGCGATTTCTACCGATCCAGAGAGGGTTATGATTTCAGCGGTTAGTTTTTTCTTATCGAGGTGTTTTTTGAGAATACGCGGATAAGAGGTGGCAATTTTTGTCTTATTTATTCCGCCGGTGAAGGTCTCTGGGGTTGCAATAGAAAGCCGACAGTGTCCATAATTCAATTTTTCAATCGTATCCCATTGATCTAGTTTCTCCGCGATAGAATTTTCGCCACAGATACCAAGGTCTGCCACGCCATCAAAAACTATTTCGGGTATATCACCGGGGCGTAAAAATAGAAGTTCAAGGGGAAAGTTTTTACATTTGGCCATAAGGCGTCGATCGGTCATCTCAAAGGTAAATCCTGATTTGTTAAGCAGGGAAAAGGTTTCTTCGGATAATCGTCCGGATTTTTGAATAGCGATTTTTAGGGTTGTCATAGATAAAGGGATTTAGTAATTAAAAAAAGACCAAAGCGTTAGCCAGGCCTTCCTCTCTTCAAATTCTTTGTAATGCAATTTTACTTAAGATGCAGAGGTGACCATGGCGACCGAATGGTTTCCATGATGGTGTCCGAAAAGAAAATCTAAAATAAATCGCATAATTGCTTAGGAGCCTATCGATTTTTATGGGTTTGTCAAATGGAAGATTTGACATTAAGTCGATATTAACTATCAATGGAATATTGATTTTTGTAATTAAATTAAAATGAAAGCACTTGAGGCTGGGAACGGAATTCTGACGAATAAAAAAATCCATGAACTAGCGCTTAAAGAGCAGGAAGCAGAAGAGATATTAAAGCTTTTGGATAGTTATTATGCAACGGTGAATGGGATAAACGAACAAGGCCTTGGTAGAGGTGTTATAGCTGGTATTGAGTCATGTTTGAGACGGTTTTCAAGCCTTGTTCAGGACGGGCTTTCGCGACCATTAGATTCATATGTTGATGGTTATACGCATTTAAAAGTAGGATTAGTTAAAAACTTATTATCTTCTGCTGAAGAAGCATCAAGGAAGAAAGAAGTTGCTGAGACTTACTAGAAACTGTTCTAAAGGATGAGTAAATTACTTGTTCAATTACCACTGAACTAGTCTAGACCCTAAATAATTACTCAGTTCTCAGTAATAAAACTATTAAAAATATGAAAAATATATATAAAATCGTTGCGTTCATAATATTGGCTATGCTTGTTTCTTTTTATGCTAAGTACCACTCTTTATCTACGAACTACCCATTAAATATTGTGCCTAATAACTATTTTTCAGCAAGATTTTTGGCTAATACTGTAACTGGCTCAAACTGTTCTGGTTTAGCCTTAGAATATGAAGGAAAAATAAATGAGGCTTTTTATTTTAGCTGCTACAATGAAGTTCCTCATAATAATAGCTATTCTATCTATATATTCCCGAATATGTCAGTCAAAAATAGATTCATTAAGAAAATAAAAAAAGATGGTTTTATTTTTAAAGCTGGTGAATATTTTTTAATTAAAGAAAATCTTTTTTATGGTGGCTCAAAGTATAACAACCCCAGGCCTATAACGGTAGATGATTATAAAGGATTTTTAGGGGAAGTAATTAATCCACAAGGAAATTTTGAATAAATAATTTATTCAAATTGATAG
>JALWQU010000123.1 GCA_026982915.1 Candidatus Altimarinota bacterium
GAAGGAGGGATGAACCTTGCTACTTTAGGACTTCCTCCACCAATCCAATTTTGGCTTTTTCTAACTTCTCCTGGAGTTTTGCCATTACCACGAACTCCAGAAAGTAAAATTTTATGAGCTTGTTTAATAAGCCTCATGGAAAGAGGTAATTCTTTAAGTTTTTTTATGGAAAAATTCATGGCTTCTATGTAGTTTTGAACTTCTTGCCAGTCATCTTTTCGTTCGGGGCTAATATTGGATTCTGGTTGAATGGCCTCTTCTATTTCAGTTTTGGTTCCTTCAATTTGATTAGAATTAGTTGCTTCTTTTACCACATGCATTTGAATGAAAAAATCAATATCAGGAATTAATGAAGAGTAGGCACTTAGCTCTCCTAAATATCGATTAGCTTCTATTAGTAAGTTTACGGTTTTATCATGTTTCCAATTAATTTCTAACTCACTAATAAGCGTTGGAAGAAAACTCTTGTATTCTGTTTGTGAAACGAAAGTGCCAGCAATAAAGTTTTTCATAACTAAAGTAGAATTAAATCATAGTTATTCTAGTTTAATTCACTAAAGTCGAATAATCAAATTTTAATTCCAACTTCATTTCAAAAAACACTAAAATTTCCCAAAAACGCACACTTTCAATTTTATTTTTGTACACTTTATTGATTTAATCCTTTTTATAATTATATTAAATGAGCTTTAGTTGTTTTATCTCTCTCTATGAGTATGCTAAAGTATGATTTATGTACATTTTAAGAAATAAAAATGTACACTTACCCCCTAAAAAACATGTATACATACCGTGCTGAAGTCATTCGTTGGGTCGATGGAGACACCGTGATTGTTGAAATTGATTGTGGATTTTATGTAAAACGAACGGAACGAATTCGTCTCGCTCGAATCAATACACCAGAGATGAATAGTAAAATAGCGCGAACCGTTCGCGCGGCCAAACATGCTCGAATGATAGCAAATAAATTCTGTCCCGTTGGATCCATTGTTAAGATTGAAACTTACAAAAACAAACAAGACATGTACGCTCGGTACATTGCAGAGATTTGGTTTACAGGGGTAAATTGTTCGGATTATTTATTGGAGGTGGGAGTTGGTGTGGAGGTGTGAATTTTCTCAAACCCAACCTCTACGCCTCTATCGCTTCACACAAAAAACAGGTTCGAACACGCTCTTTTTTTCGTCCTCGTCCAAAGTCCCCTTCTGACCACCCCGCCGGACACAACGCTGGCAATTTATCTCGATCCCGCAAAACAAGACTCGTACAAACTTTTTTCGTCATACAGGTTCGTCGGTTTAGTGTTTCAGTACCTTCATAGATTCGTGCATAATTCACCTCATCCCAACCGACAGGACAAAGGCTTGGTATTTCTACATCATCGCGGTCAAAATGCATAATCACCGGCATTCCCACTGGGATTTTAGGACGCAAGGCTTCTGATGTAGCTATTACTGAAACCGCGTCAAAGATTTTCTGATCAACCCGCTCATCATACCGAACAATCATTTTTGAGAACTCTGCTCGGTTAATATTATTACTCGGCTTGAAGGTACCATCATCATTTCCATTCACAATATTCCAGTCTTTTATGGTCATTACATACGGATAAAACCATTGATCTTCGGTAACATCAGGAAAGCCTAGTACCTGTGCCAGCCCAACAGAAAATAAAATTCCGCCTGCCAATGATATCAAAATTATTCGTTTCATATTTTTTTAAATTAAGGAAAATACTGATTACCCTTAACTATGCACATAAAAAAAATATTGTCCAAAAGTTTGACAACTTTTAACTTTTAATTAATGTGATTTCGAAAATGTTTACAAATTATCAATATTTCCCGACTCAAAATACGCGTCCCCCTCAGGCGGCGGGTCTTCTGAGTTTGTAATTTTCCTAGACAATTACCACAAAGATATGATCCGCCTTACCAATAGGACGGATTTTTTATTTTGTTAAACTAAATTTTAAAATGGAAACAGAACGATCAACTATCGTAAAAGTAGGCTCTTCATCTTTATTTGATATCAATAGTAAAGAAATAAAAAAAGATACTTTCACTAACATTGCCAATCAATTAAATAAAATTTCAAATGGAGTACTCGTGTCCTCTGGTGGATTTTTATTAGGGGAAAACGAGGGAATTAAGGGGGCTCCCTCTGTCGTATCTTCTGCTGGATGGATAGAAATAATGAATCATTGGAATGAAGCCTTCGGAAGCATACAGCCTCAGCTGCTTGCGACAGAAAAAGACTTTCATCCTCTTAGTAAGGTTGAATTATTTCTTAATTTTTTAAATAAAATAGCTCAAAAAGAGCCAATCTATGAGAAAAGGTTTGAAATAATTACCGAAAATTTAAAAGATATTTGGAAGCATGGAAAAACCTTAATAACAAACCAACAAGATATTCTTTCCCGGTTAGGACTAGCGCCTGATATTATACATTTTTCACCAACGGGGAAAGTTGAGTTTCATGGAGACAATGACCTTTACAGTGCTACTATTTCCATACAGTTACTAACACATAACATAACTGATGCCGTGAGTCTCTTAATTCTTTCTGGTGATAAATTAGGTATTTTAGATGATAAGGGGAAAACAATTCCTACAGAAACAGCCGAAGGGCTTCGACAGAGAATTAGTGAAAACACGGAAACTTCACGAGAAAACAGTAATGGTTCAATGACAAAATTTAACGCATTAGCTACTGCAGCAGAACACGGTGTTGACACTTATCTAGGATCAGCCAATGATTCAACAGCCGCTTTACAGGCTAGCACAGGAAAGGTTGGGGGAGGTGTTACTAAAATCGTCGACCATACCACAGAAGTTTAAAATCCCCCCCATATCATGAAAAAAGAAACCACCATAAACTACCGCAACAAAGAACTCATAAAAGATATTTGGCATTTTATAAAAAACTACAAACTAAAATTCTTTTGGGGGTCCCTTGCCAGAATCACGAGTGATATTGTTTGGCTTTTCCCCGTCTGGGCCTTGTCAGAAATAATCACCTTTGCGTCAAACTATCAAACAGGTGAAAGCACGCTTTATGCCTGGCAACTAATAGGAAGCATTTTCCTGGTCGCCATATATCACTTTATTTTTCACGATATTGCAAAATATCTTGTTTATCAAGTAGCTGAAAATGCGCAAATCGATGCTTACAAAAAAACATTAAAACATCTTTTCGCGATTGATTTCAAGTGGCATGAAAAAGAAAGTAGTGGTAATAAAATGCAAAAAATTGCAAAAGGCGCTACCAGCTTGAATAATACGATTCGTCTTTATGTGGATTTAGTTATTGAGTCGGGGGTGAACTTGATCGCTATTTTAATCATTCTTACGGCTCTTAATACTTATTTGGCGGTTATTTTGATCTTCTTTTTCATCACCTATTATTTACTTTCATACCATTTGACCCAAAAAGCCGTTACGCAATCTCATATCGTAAATCTAGAACAAGAAAATTTTAGCGGTATGGCTTTTGAATCCATTAACAATATTTCCATCATAAAATCACTCAGAATTGGCGAAAAGATCTTTCCCTTTCTCTCAAAAATAAGCCAAAGACTCTCTGCAAAAATTCGTAAGCGAATCTATCTCTATCGAATACGAGCGGGGATTTTAAACCTCTATCAAGAATTTTTTCGATTATTGATTATCGTTTTTACACTTTGGCAAATATTCCAGGGAAATTTAGAGGTTGGTGTTTTGGTAATGGTGCTGTTGTATTTTGGAAAAATTGAACAATCGGCTTATGAATTCGCGGAAACCTACAATGAATTCATAACCGCCAAGATTGCCATGTGGCGTATGAAGGAAATTTTGCAAACAGAACCAAGAATCGAAAATACTGGAACCAAAGAATTTAAGACCACCTGGAAAAAACTTTTGCTAAAAAACATCTCCTTTTCCTATCACGGACAAAAAGTACTGAAAAACTTTTCACTGGAAATTAAAAAAGGTGAAAAAATCGGCATTATCGGGATTTCCGGTACAGGAAAATCAACACTTTTTAAGCTTCTGTTGAAATTGTATGATGACTATGAAGGCGAGATTTTATTCGATAAAAATTCTTTGCACGATATCAAAAGAGCGTCTTTTATGAAAAGCGTAGCGGTTGTTCCACAGGAGACAGAACTTTTCAATTTATCTTTGGAAGAAAACATTACCCTGTGCCAAAATTCGAGGAAACAAGCACTTTTCCAAAAAGCCCTCAAAATTGCTCATGTAAAGGATTTTATCCACAAGCTCCCCAACGGAACAAAATCTCTGGTCGGCGAAAAAGGCATAAAACTTTCCGGAGGAGAAAAACAACGAGTCGGCATCGCCAGAGCGATTTATCAAGAACCTGATATTTTATTACTGGATGAAGCCACTTCGCATTTAGATATTGAATCAGAGAAAAAAATCCAAACAGTACTCCATGATTTTTTCAAAAATATTACAGCTATCGTGATCGCCCATCGTCTTTCAACGATTAAGGAAATGGACAAGATCGTGGTTCTTGATAAGGGATCGGTTCTAGAAATGGGGAGTTTTAAAGAACTTATTCAGCAAAAAGGAAAGTTTTATGAGTTATGGCAAAAGCAAAAGTTTTAATTGTTGGATGAAAAACAAAGCAAAAGTTCCCCCGCTTGAGGAAAGTTCTCTAAAT
>JALWQU010000124.1 GCA_026982915.1 Candidatus Altimarinota bacterium
TTTCGCCCTTTTTATGGGGTTTTCTCGGATGTACGAGATGGTTCACTTTCCCTCAGATATTGCCGGCGGGATATTCTTGGGCGGGCTTATTGGGGCCATATTTTCGCATCCTGAGATGAAGAAGTGGATTCGATATCTCTGGACTCATAACCTTGAATTTAGGCGACAACCTTTCCATTTTCTCGCAGGATTTGGTATTGTTTTTGCCCACTGGAAAGGTATTTTTGAACTAAGATCTATTGCCATCTTGCTTGTATTGGGGCTTCTTATTTCCTTTTTCTCCCAGTATAAAAAATCAAAGATACTCACCAATCTTTTAAACCTTTTTGATCGTCCACGCGATAAAAACTTCCCCGGTCGAGGGGCCTTTTATTTTTTATTAGGCGTCTTTGGATCTTTCCTTTTTTTTCCAAAAGAAATTGCCTATGCTTCAATTCTTATTTTATCGGTTGGCGATAGCCTCAACCATCTTTTTACCAAAAAGTTACAAAAAATTATTCGTTTTCCCTGGAATAAACGAAAAAATATCTCAGGTGTTATCCTCGGTATTGGATTTGGAACCTTTGCCGCTCATTTCTTCGTGGGCTTTTGGCCGGCTCTGATCGCGTCTTCCGTCGCTATTTTTGCCGAAACTATTCCTTTTCGTGTCGGAAAATGGTATATTGATGATAATATTTTTGTCCCTATTTTAGCTGGTGGCGTATTAAAGCTTATGGCCTAAAAACCATAAACCAAAAGTAAGACCCAGAAAATTCTAAAGAACATGCAACAAATAAACATAACCGATCTCGAAAAAATAATCCTGACCAAAAATCATGATGAAATCTTGATGGATGTGCGAACACCAGCGGAACATGCCGAAGGACATATCCCCGGATTTGAAAATTTCCCACTAGAAACGCTGAAAAAAAATCTCAATAATTTCCGTAATAAAAAAATAATTGTGGCGTGTAAATCTGGTGCTAGAGCGAAAAAAGCCGCTGAAATCCTCAAAGATATAGCGGATGTACAGTGTTATGCTGGTAGCTTTGAAGAATGGAAATCTGAGAATAAAGAGATTATCAAACTTAAAACCGGTAGATTCACTCTCCCCATAGACCGCCAATTATTTCTCCTCATCGGGATTGTTTTAATCGTGAGCTTCTTTACCCCTTACGGCCCATGGATTACTCTTTTTGTCGGATCGGGTCTAACTTTTGCCGCCCTAACCGGTATTTGCTTCTTACATATGGCCTTGTCAAAAATGCCCTGGAATACCAAATAATAAACTTAAATCATGAAAAAATATCATTACGCTTTCGTTCTTAGTTCACTCGTATTATTAAGTGCTTGCGGTAAAGACACTACAACTGATACCACAGAGCCACCCGCTCAAATTACTGCCGATAATTTACCAGAAATCCCCCCTCTTTCTCCAGTGGAAACAGAAGAAGCTTTTAATAAAATTCTAGAAGAAGTGGAAGCCGAGAAAGCTATCAAAAAAAGACCCAAACCACCTGTTATAAAAGAAGCCTCTTCACTTGATATTGAGATATTGGAGCCATAAAGGCCGTTCTAAAAATGCCCTAAGACACGAATACCAGCACATAAATCTTTAAGCTCTGGCAAAAGCCTCTTAAACGCCTTGGGGGTTATTTCCGCATCAACAAAGAACAAATAGCCACCAAACTTGGCGGTTGCTCGTCTGGAGTCTAGTTTCGTAAGGTTTATAGATTTATCGGACAAGCAGGTCAAAAAATGAGCTAAATTCCCCGATCCATCACCCGAAAACCAAAAAACAAAGCTTGTATGTGTTGGTTTATCCCAAGACTCTACCGTTTTTGAGGCAATAATAACAAACCTCGTTTCATTGGCCGCTTCCTGCATATTAGCGCATAATACCTTTAATCCCACTTGTTCTGCTAACCAAGCTGATCCAATAGCGGCTTTTTCAAGTTTTTGTCGTTCTTTTACCTCTAGGGCAGCAATAGCGGTCGATCGCCGATTTTGCAAGTAGGCTTCTGGACACTTTTTTCGAAGAAATTTCTGTGACTGTGCTAAGGCCTGAGGATGGGAAATAATTTCTTTTATATCGGCTAATCTTGTACCGGGCAGTACCAATAAGTTTTGGGAAATTTCTTTTTTTACAGAACCTATAATCCTTATTTCTGGCCGATCAAAAAGCTCGTCAAGGGTTTCAAAAATAGAACCTTTCGTTGAATTTTCGTAAGGTACTAATCCATACTGCATCGTACCAGACTCCACGGCCTGAAAAATCTGAAAAATATTTCGAAAATAAACCACCGAATCCGTTTTTTTACGAACCAAAAGGCTCGCTTCATCGGTATGAGAAAAAGCCTGCCCAAAAATAGCCCAATCAGCCCGACTCGGAACCGTTTCTGGATCTATCAAAGGCACTAAACTAGCTGAAGGCGTCTGATTTAGGGTCTGTTCAAACTTTAATAGAGCCTGTGACCGTTCCCAATTTTGATCACAAAAAGGTGTTCCCAAGAAATTTTTTATAGCTTCAAACTCTTTCACTAAAATATCTGTATCCCCTTCACGAATCTTTTCCTGAAAAAAGTTCGTGGCTTTCATGAAATTTTTTTCAAGCATTCTTCCTGATTTATTGTGAATCGAAATCTGGGCGTAAAGTGATGGATTTTGAGCAAAAATACGCGCCAATAAATCTAGTTTTATCCGATACGGTGGGGAGGCGTAGTTCAAAATTTCCTGAATATCAACCCCTGAATCTTTGAGCGTTTTCCCCAGAACAAAATCAGCAAAATGCGAGAGGTTTTGAATGGTTCCCATAATTTCATCGTGCTTCTCAGGCGTTGTCTCCAGAATCTCAAAAGAAGCAAAATACTGCTTTAAGGCCTTCAAAGAGGCCTCTGTTATTCGTGCGGGTGTTAAAACCAGCTTTTGTCCGGCAATATCGTGTAGTGGGCCAAAAAGTGGATGACCACCACAAACCTCGGCTTTCGAAGCAAGCATGGAGTCAACGGGGGCAACCTTTATAGAGGTCAGATCACACCAAATCTGATCTTCACGAGAAAAAGGCACCATCTCGTTTATAACTTCACAAGTTTTATCAATCGGCACCGCAAAAATAACCAGATCACAGGTTTCAACAATTTCTTTATTCGTAATCGGAGTTTTTCGTCCCGAGACAATAAGGGGCTCTTTTTGCGTCTGCTCAAGAAAACGAGCAAGACTGGCGCCTATACCTTTTGTACCACCGATAATACCTATTTTTTTCATACGAGATACACCCTACTCGATACAGCACAAAAGCTCAAGGTAAGTTTCTAGCCAATGGTGATTTCAAGCTAAACCAATCGCAATTGGTCATCAGCACTAGCCAGTCCTAAATGCTGAAATCCCCTATCCGTCACCTGCCGTCCCCTTGGCGTTCGGGTCAAAAATCCTTCACGAATCAAAAACGGCTCAATCATATCCTCAATAGTATGCTCATCTTCTCCAATAGCCGCCGAAATAGTGGATAAACCGACCGGTCCACCACTAAATTTTTCACAAATAGTTCGCAAATATTCCTGATCGGCAAAATCCAATCCATTTTTATCCACGGACAAACTCGCTAAACCTTCTCGCACTACTTTTTCCGTAATAACCCCTTCGTGTAAAATCTCCGCGAAATCTCGCATCCGCCGAAGCAATCGGTTCGCTATACGAGGGGTCGCACGAGCTGATTTTGCGAGGAGCTTTGCGGCCCCTTCATCAATAGCAATGTCTAAAATCTCAGCCGACCGCACAATAATAGACTGGATTTCGTCCGGTTCATAATATCGTAGTTTTTCTACATGACCAAACCGATCACGAAGCGGATTTGAAAGACGAGACATCAGCGTTGTCGCCCCCACAAGGGTAAATCGCGGAACATTTATACGCATGGTTCGCGCCGATGGCCCTTTTCCGATGACCAGATCAATCGCAAAATCTTCCATCGCTGTATAAAGAATCTCTTCTACCGGCATTCGGAGGCGATGAATTTCATCTATAAAGAGAAAATCACCTTCTTTGAGGTTTGAGAGTATCGAGGCCAGATCCCCCGGTTTTTCGAGGGCTGGTCCCGAAGTAATCCTTAACTCCGTTCCCATTTCACTCGCCAAGATCATAGAAAGCGTTGTTTTTCCCAGTCCTGGTGGACCATAAAAAATGGTGTGATCTAGTGTCTCCGATCGCTTTCTTGCCGCTCGAACAAACACCGAGAGATTCTGTTTAACTTCCCCCTGTCCGATATAACTATCAAAATCTTTTGGACGAAGTTTGTTTTCAAATACGGTCGCTTCATCGGTACCAGCCTGTGCCCCAACGACAGAGCCGACCGACTTAATCGGATTATTTTCTTCTTCTATCATGATGGCATTGTAGTAAGTTTTAGGAAAGTCTGATAAATTCAGCCGATAAAGAAATTATAGTATTTTTGATAAAATTTCAACGAATAAATCTTTTTTGATAATCCTTTATCAGAAAGGATTTTGAGGTTAAATTTAACGAAAAGACGAATTTCTTAGGCTGTTTCTGGGATTATTTTAAGCGATACTTATTAATTTATCAGACTTTCCTTTGTTATTTAAGGAAAGCTAAAACTGCCGGAGCAGGGT
>JALWQU010000125.1 GCA_026982915.1 Candidatus Altimarinota bacterium
TTTTTAGTAATCTTGTGTATTTTCTTTGTAAAAAATATTATCTTTATATAATTCGTTTATATCACCTTGACGGTCTTCTCTAAATTCAAATCCATACGCTCCACATTGACCAATATCACCGCCACAATCTCGCACGATATAAAATTCAGTTTTTTTACCAACGGTCTTGTATTGAATTTCTTTAGGATAATTAAAGCTTAATTGCCCATCGGTACTAATAAACACACCGCCTCCTTTTTTAAAATCTAGAAAGGACCTTTTTTCTGCATCAAAATTATCATAAAAAATGAAAAATATTGCTAATGCCCCTAAAATACTAGCGGTGATATAAATTATTTTTTTGTTGTCCATGATATTAACATTTGAAGTTTACAAATAGGTCATTTTTTGAGCTGAGAAAACATAATTTTAAATCTTCTCCCAACGAGTTTCATCCCCCTCATCAATAAGCCGAATACCTTCTGATAATAACGCATCTCGAATTTTATCCGCTTCAGCCCAATCCTTATCTATTCGCGCCTGATTTCGAGCCTTTATTTTGGCTTCAACAGCCACTTTCAAAGCTCCATCAATAGCTTCTTCTTCAGGGAAAATATCAAAAATAGGATCAACATCCTGAATTAAAAAATCTAAGCCCTTTGCCGAAAGCGTCGGCACTTTATGCCCCAAGCTAATAACCTCAAAAACTGCCGACAAAGCTTCTGATACGCCTAAATCATCAAACAAAGCGGCTCTGTACTTTTGACGCAATAAGGCAAAGGTTTTTTCTTCGTCCGCTGTTGGCGAGGCTAATTCCGTACTGGCTTTAGCCTGAAAAAGTCTTCGTGCCTCTGTTATTCGTGCAATAGACTGCCTCGCCATATCCAATCCATCAAAGGTGAAGTTCAGGGTTTTTCGATAATGGGATGATAAAAATAAATACCGGATTTCGACACCAGAATACCCTTTTTTAAAGATATCTCGAACGGTATAAAAATTACCCTTTGATTTTGACATTTTTTTCCCGTCTACCAATAAATGTTTTCCGTGAAGCCAGTAATTTATACGCCCCTCAAAACCACACTGGTTCTGCGCAATTTCACATTCATGATGCGGGAAAATATTATCTTCGCCGCCCGTATGAATATCAAAAGTTTCCCCCAAAAGTTTTCGACTCATAGCCGAACACTCGATATGCCATCCCGGAAAACCTTTTCCCCAAGGGCTATCCCACTGCATAAAATGTGAAACATCGGCTTTTTTCCAGAGCGCAAAGTCTAGTGGATCTTCCTTCTCAGGATTAATGGTAATTCGCACACCCACATTGAGGTCTTGTAATTTATTCCCCGATAATTTTCCATACGCTTTGAATTTTTTAGTCCGAAAATAAACCGACCCGTTAACCGTATACGCAAACCCTTTATCTATAAGCTCTTGGCAAATTTCTATCTGTTCATCAATGAAATCAGTGGCTCTTGGACGCCCTGCATTGGGAGGCAAGATTCTTAGTTTCTGTTCATCCTCAATGAAAAAATCTTCAAAATTACGCGCAATTTCAAAAGGATCTTTATGCTCGGCTTTAGCCTTTTTGGCAATTTTATCATCACCCACCGCATCCGCTAAATCATCATTGGTCAAATGCCCAACATCCGTGATATTCTGAACCTTTTTAACTTCATAACCCGCATACCGAAAAACTCGAAAGAGTAGATCTGACATCATAAAGCTTCGAAAATTCCCAATATGAGCAAAATCATAAACCGTTGGCCCACAAGAATAAATTTTTACATGACCCGCCTCACACGGAATAAATAGTTCCTTCTTCTTGGTAAGGGTATTCGTAAGCCTTATTTCAGGAAGTTCCATATTTTAGGAAAGAAAATAATTAATAGCCTTTATCGCCGTATTTGCCACAAACTGAATCACAAAGAAGGCCACAATGGGAGAAAGATCAATCATACCAATTCTTGCCCACCTAAAAGGTTTTAGTATGGGCCTTGCTAGCTGTGAAAAGAGAATAAACCCTGGATTATCCGGACGCATTGCTCGAAAAAGTACTAAGTAGGTCAAGATTATCCAGATAAAAAGACACCAGATCATCAAGCTTGTCAGAATAGTAACAAACTCAAGCAGAAACTGAAGCAAAGCCACGGTAATTTGATCTAACATGGTTCTTAAGGTTAACGAGCTTTTTTAATTTCTAAGTTTTGGGCTTCTATTTTTTGGAGGGTTGTATTTATTTCTTGCAATAGAGTCTCCATTTCAATAAAATTCTCTTTGTATTTCGTTTCCTCTGCGTACTGCGTTAGCTGATTCTTGGCATTTTCTGCATACTCATCAATGATGGGAATCTTCAGCGCGATCATTTTGGTTAAAATCCAAATCACAATCCCAAAAACAAGCGTAACGCCTAAGATAAAACCTAATCCACGAAAAACCCCTACTAATAAATTGGTCCATATGATACGCCTTGTTGATTTTAAATAGACAATGAAGTCCGCAAAATCATGCCCTGAAAGAAAGGCCACAACTCTTTTATTAAGCGCCTTATCAGTCAAAGGCGCTACCTGCTTCTTGGCTTTCCGCTTTCTAAACTTTTCCCATAATTTTATCATCACTTTGAATTTTATTTTTTAAGGCAGAAATGTACAATAAAAAGGCTTAAAATCACCATGAAAAAAAACGAAGATACGAAGTCGGTCAAACAAAAAAAAGATAAAAAAACAGATTTTATCTTCAACCCCAAACAAATACCCACCGCGAGCGGTTGTTATCTTTTTTATGACGCCAAAGGAACGCTCCTCTATGTAGGGAAAGCCAAAAACCTACGAAAACGAGTAAAATCCTACTTTCAACAAACCAAAAAATCAGTAAAAACAACTCTTATGGTCTCCAAGATCACCAGGATTGAAACCCGAATCACCAACTCCGAAATTGAATCCTTGATTCTTGAAAACAACCTGATAAAAGAATTTCGTCCGCGATTTAATATCCTTCTTCGCGATGACAAAAGTTTTCTTTATTTACGAATCACAAAAGAAGACTTTCCTCGTCTGGAAATCACACGACGCATTGTCCAAGACGGTAGTTTTTATGTCGGGCCCAAAACCTCGGCTAAATCTTTCCGAAAAACCATTGCTTTCTGCCAAAAGGTCTTCAAAATCAGAGACTGTCGCCTAAAAATGACCCGTGACAAAACGACCCAGAAACTAACCATCCTCAAAAACCCCGAAAAACGAAAACTCCCCTGTATGGATTATCATATTAAAAAATGCAGTGGCCCTTGTGACGGCTCCATAAGTCTAGAAGCCTATCAGGCCGATATTTCAGCCATGAAAAAATTTCTTCGAGGAAATACGAGTGGTGTGGTAAAGTCCCTCAAGGCAAAAATGATGCGATTTGCCGAAACACAAAATTTTGAAGCAGCCGGGAAAATCCGTGACCTTATCCAATCGATTGAGATTTCAACCGAAAAACAAACCGTTCAGTTAGACGCTCATTTTGAGGCTGATTTTGTACATTTTTATCGACAAAAAAACACCGCTTACCTCATCCGCGTCTTATTTCGAAACGGAAAATTTCTCGATCAAAACACCGTTACCTTTTCCGCCCCAAGTATCGCCACTGACAGTGAAATTTTGGAAAAGTTCTTGATTCAGTTTTACGAGAAAGTCGACCAACTCCCCAAAACCATTTATCTGCCTACGGAACTAGAGAATGAGGACATCGTCATGGACTTTTTTCATCATTTAGAAACGGATCAGACAACCCCTAAAACAACTTTTTTTGTCCCGCAGAAAGGTGATAAAAAGAAAATACTCGAAATGGCGTACAAAAATGTACGCAATACAGCCAAAAAAGCCGCGATTGAGACCATGAGTCAGGCGGAAAATTTTAGTAAAGCGCTGCCACAGCTCGCTAAGGCCTTAAGTTTACAAAATCCTCCCAAACGAATTGAGTGCTATGATATTTCTCATTATTCTGGGGCCTTCCCTGTGGCGAGTCAGGTGGTTTTTATCGACGGTAAACCCAAAACTTCCGAGTATCGCCGATACCATATAAAATCACTCCCCGAAGGGAAAATTGATGACTTTGCTTCCATGGAAGAAGTTTTAAAACGGCGATTTAAAGGTTTTTTTGATGACAAAAAAGAAACCAAGTTTTTAAAACATATCCCAGATCTTGTGGTTATTGATGGTGGCAAAGGACAACTGAGTACCGTTATGAAGGTTTTCCGTGAACTAACCACCGAAGATTTGTGTTTGTCATCAGAAGAAGTAGTTGAGGGTAAAGTTGAACAAGAAAATAGTTCAGAAAGAAAGGGCAAAAATAACGATACCATTGATACCAAGTGTTATTTTGATCCGAAAAAACAGATTATTTCTCTTGCCAAAAGAGAAGAACAAGTTTTCCGTCCAGGATCGAGTGATCCCTTGGAGCTTAACTGGAATGACCCAGCTTTGAAGCTCCTCCAACGGGTTCGTGACGAGGCACATCGATTTGCGATAGGCTTCAATCGATCACTTCGAAAAAAGAATCTGACGAAATCCGTTCTCGATGAAGTCCCGGGTATTGGTGGCGTGAGTAAAAAGAAGCTCATGAAAACCTTTGAATCCGTCTCAGGGATTCGAAAAGCCTCTGATGAAGCCCTCCTAAAAATTATCAATAAAAATCAATTGACGAGCATTCGTAAATTTCTATAAATAGTCGAAAAGACTCTCCTTTGCAGAAGGTAGAAATATAAATACCTAAAAAAATATCTTTTGACACATACTCTATTCGCTTTATATTGGGCTAGAATTTTTTATGTAACGCTAAACACCATGTCAAACAAAGGAATAGGATCGAAAAAAACACACGGTTTCCACGAAATAAACCAACGACGAAAAAAGTCTGGTCTTGGAAAACGAGACAATAAGGCTAAGGCAAGAGAAAGACGAGAAACTCTTCGCGCGAAAGGGCTTCAGTGTTAATTATCTTAAACAAGAACCTCTAATTATTTTAAAAAATACACGATTTGCGTGTATTTTTTTAGATAAAATTAGGTATTATCAAAAATATGAACCTTCAGCGTAAAAATTATCTCAAAGCTCTAAAAGCCTATGGACTAAAACATAATGTTCCCAATGTAACCGAAGCAGGTGGCGCTTTTTTACACTTTATGATGGGGTTAAAAAAACCTAAAAAAATACTTGAGGTCGGTATGGCCAATGGCTATTCGACTATCTGGATAGCGGATAGTGCTGAAAAATATGGCGGACAAGTCATGGGCTATGATGTCTCGTCTAATACTTTATCCGAAGCCGTTGTAAATTTTAAAAACTGCCACCTTACCAATATAACCATTCGCAATACAAATCCTCTTCGTGAGCCTATCCCTGAAGACGAACAATACGATTTCATCTTTATCGATAGTCAAAAAAAGTTCTACCATCAATGTTTTTCTGAGATTATAAAAAAACACCTCAAACCAGATGGCTTTGCTATTTTTGATGATGTCTTGAAGTTTCCCGCAAAAACAGAACCTTTTTCACAAGTTCTTGCGGAAGATACGGAGTACGAAAAAATCATTCTTCCTATCGATCCAGATGACGGCATCCTTCTCCTGCAAAAAAAATGAAAAAGACCCTCTCTATTGGCTTATTAGTAATGGCTCTAGGCGGAATTCTAACTTTTTTCATCCTACCACTCCCCACCCCTAAAACCAAAACACAATGGGTTTTTTATGATCGGAATAACGAAGTTTTATACGCCGAAAAACCTTTTTTCCAGACAGACAGCCCCATACCCGATAAAATAAAAAAGGGACTCGTTATCATCGAAGACAAAAACTTTTACCATCATTTTGGCATTGATATAGCCTCTATACTTCGTGCCAGCAAACAAAATATTAGTAATCAAAAAATTGTTTCAGGGGCTTCAACTATATCGATGCAGCTGTCCAGACTTCTTTTCCTCCCTCATAAAAAACGAAATTTTAGCTATAAAATACAACAAATTCTCTACGCGTTAAAACTCGAAACAAGGTATTCAAAAGCCCAAATAATTGATAAGTATATCGAAAATATAAACTTTGGAACCGGCGCTATCGGTATTCGATCTGCCAGTTACCGTTATTTTTCAAAAACACCAGAAGCTCTTTCTCTTGGCGAATTAGCAACCCTTATTGGAACGATACCAAATCCCGCAAAGTTCAATCCCCTAGCACATCCACAACAAGCCATTTTGAGGAAAAATCATATCTTAGAACAATGGAAAACAGCTGGTTTCATCACGCCACAAGAAAAAGATTTTTGGATAAAAACTACTATAAAAATAAACGCCGGAATACGACAAGAAATAAACGCCCCACACTTTATTTTTTGGATGAAGTCACGACTAACATCACAATATCCCGAACTAGAAAACCAAAAAGTCGTACAGGTCTACACCACTCTGGATAAAAAAATCTATAAGCAAGCCCTTAAAATCATACGATTGGAAATAAAACAACGACAAAAACAGAATAACGCGCATAATGCAGCAGCTCTCGCGATTGATATTCCTAAAAATGAAATACGCCTTATGGTCGGATCTATCAATTTCTTTGACCAAGCAAATGATGGGTTTGTTAATATGACTACGGCAAAAAGGTCTACTGGATCGGTCTTAAAACCCTTCCTTTATGCCCTAGCCATTGATCGCGGAAGCAGCCCCGCCGATGAAATTCTGGACGAAAAAACAAGCTTTCCTTCCTCAAAAGGCCCATACACGCCCAATAATTTTAGTATTAACCGTGAATACGGAAGGGTCCGATTTCGTGAAGCTCTTACTAATTCCTACAATATTTCAGCCGTAAAGCTGTTGAATCAGGTTGGGTTAGAAACTTTTATAAATTTTCTAAAAACCCTACAATTAGACATTGGAAAAGCGGATATACTCGGACTATCGGCTATTCTTGGCAGTGGTACGGAAAACCTCCTCAACATGGTTACCGCTTACACTATTTTCCCTAGAGAAGGTGTTTTTCAGCCTCCAATATTTTTCTACCGAATATCCAATGAAAAGGGTAAAATAATTGTTAAAAACAAAGAGAATACTAAGAAAAAGGTATTAAATAAATCAGCCGCAAACTGGGTGACTCACGCGCTAAGCGATCAAGAAAGCCGTTGGAAAGTATTTCAACGCGGTAATGTTTTAGAAGTTGATCGACCGGCCGCGATAAAAACCGGAACCTCACAAGCGTTTAAGGATAATTGGGTTACCGGGTTCTCTCCTGATATCGCCCTAGGTGTTTGGGTGGGGAACACCAAAGGCGCACCCCTTCATACCTCTTCTGGTGTTGATGGAGCGGGGCCCATTTGGAATAAGATTTTTCGATTACTGCATAAAAATAAAAACCCTAAAAAATTCATCTACCAAGATGATCGAAAAGAACTAAGTATTTGCCGAAGACCTAACGAACAAGATAATTGTACAGAAAAGGTGACAGCTTTCTTAACCGATGCGGAAATCAATAAGATAAAAGAAAACAAATCCATAAACCTAAAATCAGAAGCAAAATTCTCCATATCTTTCCCGCAATCGGGCGATATATTCCATCATAATTCTAAACTTTTATTACAGGTTAGAAATCCACCAGATAAGGCTGTTCAGTTCTTTTTTGACGGTAAAAAAGTGGAGAATTATATCCCCAAAATTTCTAAAGGCCTTCATGAAATATGGGCCATAAGTGGTGACCAAAAAACCCCCATAGTCACTATCACCGTTCCATAAGGAAAGTCTGGTAAATTAATAAGATATAATTTCTTGGTTGGCCAAAGTTATCAGGCTTTAAAAAAAACGGCACGCCCTTGGCGTGCCGCTACAGGATTAAATAGTATCTGCTAATATTTATTTATCCTTTTTTTCATCCTCTTCTTTCTTTTCTTCAAAATCCGCATCTACAATTTCTGGTTCCCCCGTACTATCGGCTTCTTTTTCGCCATCAGCCGCGTGCGGATCATGTCCCGCTTCGTGCATTTTTTGCCCAAGAGCCATGAGCTTCGTCGAAAGTTCTTCTCCTGATTTTTTGAGATCTTCCACAGAAGCCTCTTTATCCTCAAGTGCTTTTTTCGCATCAGGGATCGAATCTTCAACTTCTTTAATCGTATCAGTTAATTCGTCTTTTTTGAGCTCTTGTGCTTCTTTAACTGTTTTTTCAGCCTGATAAATTGTAGAATCAAGATGATTTCGAGCCTCAATTTGTTCTTTTAGTTCTTTATCTTTCTCCGCATTTTCTTCTCCTTCTTTTTTCATTTTTTCAATTTCTTCATCCGACATTCCCGATGATCCCTGAATCGTAATAGACTGTTCTTTTCCGGTTGATTTATCCTTGGCCTTTACCGAAAGTATTCCATTGGCATCAATATCAAAGGTTACTTCGATTTGAGGAACGCCTCGTGGAGCGGGTGGAATATCCCCAAGAACAAACCGTCCTAGTGATTTATTATCTGCCGCCATTTCTCGTTCCCCTTGCAAGACATGAATCTCAACACTTGGCTGATTATCCGCATAAGTAGAATAAACCTGTGATTTACTGGCTGGAATAGTCGTATTTCGTTCAATCATTGGGGTACGAATACCACCCGCCGTTTCTATCCCGAGCGTCAAAGGCGTCACATCTAATAATAAAACATCTTGCACATCACCCTGGAGTACCCCTCCCTGAATAGCCGCTCCAAGCGCCACAACTTCATCAGGATTTTGGCCTTCATTAGGTTTTTTCCCAAAGAATTTTTCAACCGCTTCCTTAACCGCTGGCATACGCGTCATACCACCAACTAAAATCACTTCATCAATTTCCGAGACCTTAAGTCCTGAATCTTTAAGGGCTTTTTTACACGGTTCGATAGACTTTTTAATAAGATCATCTACGAGTTGTTCAAACTTAGATCGAGTAATTTTTTTGTTCAAATGAAGCGGTCCAGATTCACCTACGGTTATGTACATAAGATTTATTTCTGTTTCCGCCGTTGAAGAAAGTTCTTTTTTAGCCTTCTCCGCTTCTTCTTTCACCCGTTGCATAGCCATCGCGTCTTTACTCAGATCAACCCCTGTATCTTTTTTGAATTCATCCAAAAGGTATTGAATAATAGCCGAATCAAAATCATCACCTCCCAAGTGTGTATCCCCATTGGTCGCCAATACTTCAAAAGTTCCATCATGAATCTCGAGAATAGAAACATCAAAAGTTCCGCCTCCTAAATCATAAACCACCACTTTTTCTTCCTTATCACCTTTTTTGTCAATCCCATAAGCCAAAGCGGCCGCTGTGGGTTCATTAATAATTCGCTCCACCTTAAGACCCGCAATCTCTCCCGCGTCTTTAGTAGCTTTACGCTGATCATCATTGAAGTACGCCGGAACGGTAATAACCGCTTGCGTTACCTTACCGCCCAAGAAAGCTTCAGCATCAGCCTTAAGCTTTGCGAGTACTTTAGCCGATATCTCAGCCGGACGAACATCTTTTCCGTCATACTTGATCATAACCGCTTCATTTTTCCCTTTCGTAAATTCAAAGGGCATTTCTTCCATTTCTTTTTTTACCTCATTGAAGTTACGCCCAATAAATCGCTTGGCCGAGAAGATAGTGCCCTTAGGGTTTGTAATAGCCTGTCTTTTGGCTGGAACACCTACAAGCGTTTGATCTTCTTTCTTCGCGACAATAGACGGTGTCGTTCGACTTCCTTCTGCATTTGGGATAACAACCGCTTTCCCTCCTTCCATTACGGCCACACAAGAGTTGGTTGTTCCGAGATCGATTCCAATAATTTTGGTCATATTTTTTGGGGTTAAATATTTTCTTTAGCACTCATATTATACAAGTGCCAATCAACACTGTCAAAACTTTTTAGCAGTACTTTGCCTTGAGTGCTAAAAAAAGCCTAACTATTACGGTTAGACTTTTTGAGTAAGGATATTTTCCTTTATTCTCCTTGAATTATCGTTGAAAAGGACTCATGAAATATCGAGATGAAGCACCTCTTCTAAAAGTTGTTTTTTGATAGCCAGAAGGTACTTGTTCTGATTTACCAATATCCCGTTGAACATTTCGAATTTCAGTTGTTACATCTTCAAGATTACGGTTACGTTTATACCATTGAGCAGGAATAATATTTACTCGATAACGAGATCCATAAAGAACGCCTTCTTTTAGTTCATTTTTTCCCGCATATCCACCTTCTCGATAATAATTAACGGCTCTTCGTCGAAAGGTTTGTTTCGCGTTTGGTCGAACATAAGAGACATTTGAGTATTCTCGTTGGTAAGGATAGTAAGGAACAAAGTTAAGTTCTCCTTTTCGGTTCATACGAGTAGAAACCCCTCCTGTATTTCGACGTGCCTTATTTCGTTCATGAATCCGTCGTTGAGAATTTCGATTCATAGTGTCTACTGTCCGTGATTTATTTCGGAAGTAGTAATCTCGTCGTTGCTGAATCGCTCGTTGTAGACGTACTCGAGCACTTTCTTGCGCTACGGTTGTTGTTGGATTTATAAATCCATCTTCAAAATGTTCTGTATAGGCATATGATGTTCCCGTTGTCATCATAAAAGCCATTATTAATATAGATACCTTTTTCATGTTATTTTAGGGGTTAAATTAGTTTAATACCCCTTAATGTTAGAATATTCAAAAACCCACGCAAACTTTTTTATGAGTTTTTTTATATACCTCCTAATGCTAACCACTTATTTAGACATTATTTTTTTAATATTGGCATCATAATCATCGACAGAGAGGGTTCGTATAGGAAATGGTATCGTTATACCCGCTTTGTCAAAATCTAACTTAATCTGCTGAATAATATGAGAACGAACGAGTAACCATTTTTCACTAGACTCTATCCAGAATCTAACTTCAAGATTAATCGAAGAATCATCAAATTCGGTGCAAATAACCTCTGGAGAAGGGGATACAACCACGGACTCATGTTTTTTTACCGCTGCCAATGAAACATTTATCGCCTTATCAAGTGGTGTTGCGTAATGAACTCCCACCACGACAGAAATACGACGAAACTCATTGATCGTGAAATTCTGTACCACATCCGTCATCATATCAGAATTAGGAATAATATGTTCTGTTCCATCCAGCCCTTTAATCTGAGTTGTTCTCACATCTATTTCTGTAATATGCCCCATACGGTCACCAATTTTAATGAGATCGCCAATTTTTAATTTTTGTTGTGTAAGTATTACAATACCTCCTAAAAAATTAGCCAAAATATCCTTAAACGCAAAACCAAGTCCCACCGACATAGCTCCCAGTATCCAAGCCACATCGATACCGACGACTTGAAAAGAGATGACAATCATCACCATCAAAACCCCAAAATAAATAGCCCTTTCAATTAAAAGTAATAACTCCTTATGACTCCCGATTGTTTCATGCTTTCGTATACGACTCATAAGAACCTTTCGAATCAAGGCCGCTATAACAAAAGATGAAGCAAAAATAATTAAGGCCACAAACCAAGGCCAAAAATGCCCCCAAAGGTTGGCGAACACACCTCCCTCCTCACCAGATGCCTGATCCGCTGCTGCCCATGCTGTTTCGATAAACATTACTTATTTTTTTAAGGAAAGTCTGATAATTCCATCTTAAGGTCTACTTATTAATTTATTAAGACTTTCCTTAAGAATAAAATCTCTCCATTATAGCAATATTCACCCTTTTTTTCAAGAAAAGTAAGCAAGAATTAAGTCGCCAATAATTTATCATTCATTTGCAAAATCGGTAGATAGATGGCTAAGATCATAAAAACCGCTCCTAAAGCAATAAAACCTAAAATAACGGGTTCCATTATTTTTGAAAGATTATCTACTTTTCGTTCCAGTTCATCTTTATAAAAGTCTGCGGCACTAATCATGATAGTATCCAGTGAAGCACTCTTTTCCCCAATTGCGATCATATTAATAAGCATCTGATCAAAAAGTTTTTCATTATCGGCTAGATTATCCGCCAGAGAGATCCCTTTTGTCAGATCATCAGCCGCTAATAATAATTTTTCTCGATAAATATCATTTTCTGCTACATGTGATGTAATTTTAAGCCCTTGTACAACTGGCACCCCCGAAGATAATAAAAAACCAAAAATACGTGTAACACGTGAAAGAATTATCCCTTTAGCGAGCATCCCAACAATGGGAATTGATAAAACAAAACTTCCCCACTGCCGAGAACCTGACTCTGACTTCTTCCAGGTTCTAAAAAGAGCCACAAAAGCCCCCAACCCCAAAAGTATCATCAGCCAGTGTTGCTGGATAGTATTACTCATAAAGATCATAATTTGTGTCGGAAGTGGTAAATTACCAGCGCCTCCAAAAATTTTTTCAAGCTTTGGAATAACAAAAATCAAGACCACGATAGCCAAAACTACCATCGTCGTAATAACCACTATCGGGTAAATCATAACCCCTTTTATTTTCTTCATAATCTTATCCAATTGTTCATTCTGGATCACCAACTCTGTCATAACATCTGTCAGTTTCCCTGATTTTTCTCCTGCCTCAATAATGGCACAAGCCGCTTCATCAAAAATATCTGGTGCTTCCCGCATAGCCTCTGCCAAGCTATGTCCCGATTCAATAGACCGCACAAGGTCATCCATTACCCACTGTAACTTGATATTTTTCATCTGATTCCGTAGCAGCTTAATACTCTCTAACAATGGCAGTCCTGCTGAGAGCATAGCGGATAAAAGATGGAAAAATTGCAACCTATCAGCAAGCGGCACACCACTCATTTCGATGAGATAATTATTAACTAACTCAAATAGGTTCCCAGCTCTACGTGTATCTTTTTTCTTTTCAACCAGCTCTTCACTCGCAATATCCAGAAACAAAGCTTCTGAATTCTCATTTGTATTTGGATATTGAGCTTCATTCATTTTTTTACGAGTTTATAGATTTCTTCAAGCGAAGTAACACCTTTAAGCGCCTTAATAATACCATCTTGCTCAAGCGTTACCATCCCTTCTTTTTGTGCAATTTTTTCAATTTCAAGTGATGGCATTTCTGCAAGTATGGCTTTTTTAATAGGTTCAGACATATCAAGAACCTCATATAGACCAACTCGCCCCTTATAACCACCATCACATTGCTCACAACCCTCTGTATTTGGTTCATAAAAAACAGGGGTTTTGAAAATCCCCATATCAAGCCCTTCATAAGGATGAAAAACGGTAAAGACGGATTTAATAGCCTTTAGTGTTCGCTCACTTGTTATCTGTTGCTTTTTGCAATTAGGACAGAGCCTCCGTGCTAAACGCTGGGCAATAATAAGATTCACCGAAGACGTTAAAAGAAAGTCCGGCACCTTCATATTTATAATTCGGGTAATGGTTTCTACCGCCGAATTCGTATGAATGGTAGAAAGCACTAAATGCCCCGTAAGACTCGCTTCGATAGCAATATCAATAGTTTCTTTATCCCGTATTTCCCCGACCATAATAATATCTGGATCCTGCCGCAGAGCCGTCCGAAGTCCATCCGCGAAAGTATACCCAATATCTGGTCGCATTTGACTTTGATTGAGACCTTCCATTTGGTTTTCAACAGGATCTTCTAGGGTTAAAATATTAACCTCTTCTGAATTAACAAAAGCCATAGCCGAGTACATAGTCGTTGTCTTCCCCGACCCCGTTGGACCAGAGGTCAAGACAATACCATTTGGCTGTTTAATAGCGTGTAAAAAGCGTTTGTAATTCCTCCCCATAAAACCAAGGTTTTCTAGCGAAGGCACCTTTTTTGATTTATCCAAGA
The DNA here is from genome assembly GCA_026982915.1 of Candidatus Altimarinota bacterium. Taxonomy (GTDB): domain Bacteria; phylum Patescibacteriota; class Gracilibacteria; order UBA4473; family UBA4473; genus JALWQU01. The sequence goes on from JALWQU010000125.1 coordinate 13,765, forward strand.
CCCGCATTACAATTTTTTCAGCATTAATGGTTGGCAAAGTTGAGACCCGAAGATCTACCTCTTTATTACCAATCCAAGTCGTGATTCGTCCATCTTGTGGTACACGGAATTCGTCAATTTTAAGCGTAGCCATTAATTTTGTCTTCGAAACTATCCCCGAATGCAAGTTTGTTGGATACTCCACAATATGATGCAATACCCCATCAACACGAAGCCTTATTTCAATATTATTTTTTCTTGGCTCAATATGAATATCCGAAGCATTTCGTTCTAGCGAAAGCTCCATAATCGAAGTAAGAATACCTGGGACATCGCCCGTAATAATCATCTTCTTTAATTTCTTTAAAACAATATCACTTTTACTCATTTTTTACTGGGAATAAAAATTAACCGTTATATCCGCTACCGTAAGCTTTGTATCATCAAATTCATCTTGCTCTTTTTCGGTAACATGAACCGATTCAATTGTTGCAACAGGTAGTAAGTTTGTTTTTAAAAATTCTTTTTCTAGAAGAAGGTCTGCCAACTCACCAGCATCCTTTGTAACCACCTTTGGAATAATCCCAGTTTTTAAAAATTTCATAAAGAACTTAACCGCTTCCGAACTACCAGTTACACGAATAGTCGCCTTTGTTATTGTATGAGTTGCCCCCTTTTTAGGCGTTGCTTGTTGTACAAAATTAATAGAATCGAGTGAAAAACTATCACCCTCACTTCCATACTCTAGCAGAACCCCATAAAGTTCTAAAATTTTTGCAATTTTTGAAAGATCTATTTTTTCAGGGAAAATTTGGACGTCCCTTTCTCGTGACTCTGCCGCTTTCCCTTCAAATTCATTTCGAATCTCTGTTAAAACCCCCTCCTTTTGGGTGATTTCTTTTTCAAGCTCTGCAATATCTGGCTTGAGCGTTTTTAACGCTGTTCTGTCTTTTTGCCATTCTGTATATATCGGATTTGTAAAATAAAAAGATACTCCCAATAAAATACCCATAAAAACAATCCATGGAAGAGGCGATTTCCGCCATTTATTCATTTTCAATGAGGTCGATTTTTTCTTTTTAGCTATAGGCATAATATATTTTTTATTTATTTTTTAGGAAGTTTTTTATCAAGTTTCAACCAATCTAGAATATAACCTCCGCCGAATCAAAACTAATATCTGGTTTTAAGGCATCAAAAGATGTAGTCGTATCTTCTTTTGCACCAGACTCTTTTTGCGCAGAAGGACGTGTTCGACGAGGCTTCTTCCCAGTATTACTTAGTTTATTTTGTGCCGTCTCCCATTTTTCAAACTCGCCAAAACGAATATCTGCAGGATCCTCTTCATCAGGCTGTTGAATCTCTAGAACCAAAAGGAAGTTCATATCCGTCCCCTCCTGACGATTAAAGCTCTTAATTACTCCATTCTTAAAAAAGGGTAACGAATTCATCATATCAACAAATTCCGTCGAAAGAAAAAATATTTTTCCGAGTATATTTGTCGCTTTAACGGATACCGTCACCGATTTCCTACTAATGGTAAGATTATCAATCTCTAAACTATTACGACTCAGTATTTGTCGTCCCGTGATAGTACCATTACCACCATCAGGGTCTGTATAATCTCTTGCTACGAAAAAGTCTCGTATTTTTTTAACACTATCATAAGCCCCTAACTTACGGTTACCATCTTTGTCGATTTCATCAAACCAAGGGATAAAGGCTGTTGATCTAATTGCCGAAATAGATTCTTCATAGAGAGAGTAGCGTCCCTCTTCAATTCGTTGTTGCTTGTCCTTTATTTCGTCTTTAATTTCCTTTAGATCTTGTTCCAACTTTTTCTTATCAGAACTTAATTTTAAGTGTTTTTGGTAGGTATTAGTTTCTATTCCCGCCAACTTAAAATAAGCATTATCGTGATCCATATCAAATTTAAGCCATATATAGCCGCTAGAAAGTGTTACAAACAAAAGAATAGCCAACCCCTTTATTATACTAACCAGAAGGGGCGTCTTCTTTCTGTCTGCTAGGTATTTTTTTTGAGATGTTGAGGAATTAAGCTTCCCAAGATTAAGCGATCCCCCACCAGTACTTGAGGACACGACCGCTGGTCTCGCTGCTATTTTTACCGCTGGTATAGCCACTATCGGGGCTTTTTTGGTAGGTTCTTCTGCCATATTTATTTTGTTTTTTATTTTCTAACCACTCTACCACATCATATATCTTTTTTCAAATAAATCATTATTTTTTGATAATTCCTTCCTCGAAGTACCCGTTTATCTTAACTTTATTTATTAAGATCCACACCTGACACCCCCTTAAAAACACTACTATCACGCGCAGATGGCACACCTTCAGCACTACATTCAAAGTCTCTATTTAATTCGTTGGAGCCTCGCCTCGCCGAGCGATCAACTGCATTTGTCCCAGATACAAAAGGAATCGGCTTATTCAGATCTGTCTTTATATCCTCACTACAAACTACAAAAGCAAACTGACCATCTTTATTAGTATTTCTATTACTGCTCGTTCCAAAGAAGTAATAATCTCGCCCAAATTTTGATTTTGGCATAAGGGATACCCCTAAACCTTCTTTAAGTATACTTATTATGGTCGATTTAGGGAAACTTACTCGATCATAGCTAGGAAAGTTTTCATTCACCCGCCCAGCCATAACTGTAGACGAAAACGTGCTGACCATTGTTTGTCGCTCCATATCACGAGCTTCTTTAAAATAATTCGATGAACGCTTAACCGGCTTTTTCTTATGAGTAACCGGCTTTTTCTTATGAGGCAGATTGTTACTAAGATTTACACCTGATATACCCTTAAAAATACTACTATCACGCGCCGATGGCACACCCTTATCATTACATTCAAAGTCCTTGTTCACTCTCCTCGCCGAGCGATCAACCATATTTGTCCCGGACACGAAAGGAGTCGGCTTATTCAGATCTGTCTTTATATCCTCACTACAAACCACAAAGGCAAACTGATTCCCTTGATTGATATCCATATCACTCGTACCAAAGAAGTAATAATCTCGCCCAAATTTTGATTCTGGTATTGTAACTGCTCACTGCCCCCTCCCGAGAAGCGGTAATTATAGGTAGGAATTAGAAAAAAGAGAATTAAAGTTATCGCAAATAAAGTCTAAAAAAGTCCCT
>JALWQU010000126.1:0-4690 GCA_026982915.1 Candidatus Altimarinota bacterium
CAATGATGTAAAGGCCGAGCTATTAACCTCCGAAATTAATCGGGAAATTGAGAAGCAAAAAGAATCGGATTCCCAAACAGACGAAGGTCCAAAAATTGAAAAATCAGCCGAGAAGTGGAAAAAAATCGAATTTTTAGAAAAATCAATCGAGCATGCTAAAAAGGTGAAAGAGGCCTGTGAGAAAGTCGGTATTCCCACTAATAGTCCTGATTTTTGGAAAAACAAGGGTATCACGGATCGCGTTGGATGGCTCAAGGATAATGGCCTCTACCCCATGTATGAAAAGTTTAATCGTTCCGATCCCAATATCCCCAAAGATGCCCAAACAGGTGGATTTCGGTTTCGATGGATGGATAGTCGTGGTGACGGGCTAAATCTGGGACAAGCCACAGTTGGGCTCAAATACCTTCAGCGGTACAAAGAATCAGGGTACATTCTTGCCGCTTTAGCTGGAGCCTTTTCAATAAACTGGCAAAACATGAATTCCTCTACCTACACCCCCGATGAGTACATCAGCAAGCTCAATATTGAAATAAGTAGCTTAAAAGGGGTTCGTGCTCAGTAAGGAGCTATTTTAAAAAAATCCTAAACCTTTCGAAAATCCATAAAAACATCGCTATCCAGTTTTTCATAAGCCTTGAGGTAAAAAGAGTCTAACGGAACACTCGTCTCAATATTCGGAAGCCCCAAGTCTCCCACGATCATTGGGGCAATGAAAAAGTTTATTGCCGAAACGAGGTTATTTTTTAGTAAATAGGTATTCATCTGCGTACCGCATTCGGTCATAATCGAATCTAGCTGTGAAAAAAGCGAACTCTGCCTAAACGCCTCAAAGGTCAAAAACCGATAAATAGTTCGCTGAGGAACCGACCAAATCTGAAGTGATTTCGGTAGTTCTGAATCACCCAAGATAATAAGATCCGCATTCGAGCCTTTCGGTAATCGTGTATCAAAACGAGGATTGTCGGCCAATACCGTCTTTGTCGTCGTGAGAATGGCCTGATATTGGGCTCTCATTTCATGCACTCGATGCAGAGATTTTTCATGCGTAAGATATTTGGTTTTAGCCGTAATTTTACCGTCCAAACTCTGGGCTATTTTTAGGGTTACGAAAGGGGCTTTAGTTGCAATATGAGTCGCAAAAAAAGGATTAAGCCTTTCGTGGAATCCAAAATTACAAACTTCTACCGGAATCCCCGATTGTCGTATTTTCTCGATGTTTTTACCCTGAAAATGAGGATCGATCTGATCAACATAAATCTTTTGAGGTCGCTGGGCGATCAACCGATCAGTACAACTCGGTGTTTTTTTCCCGTGAAAATGATCACAAGGTTCGAGCGTGATGTACACATCCGCCTTTTCTAGCGACAACTCTCCCGACAAAGCCTGCGCCTCAGCATGCCCTTCCCCATGTTTTTCATGGACGCCCATCGAGACCATTTTCCCATCCGCAACAATAACGCATCCAACCCTAGGATTCGGGCTTGTTTGATGTGGATCAATAGCCTCAGCCAAATCAAAGGCTTTTTGTAGATAGTATTTGGCGGTGGTATTCGACACGTCAATAGGGTGGTTAGAACCTGTTTAATAAACGCCCTAAGCCTAATCGTATTTTATAAAACTGTCCAAATCTTCGATAGATTTTTATTGAGTTTTTACTACAAACAACTACTTTAAACCTCGAAATGACCTCACAAAAAGTTCAATTTCTTAAAAATATTTCTTTCTTTTCTCATTTAAAAGAAGATTTTTTGCAATCAATCATCGAAGTCATCACGCATAAAACCTTTAATCGTGGGGACATCGTATTCCGAAAAGGCGATCTGGCTGACGGTATGTACCTTATTCTGGATGGCACGCTCGGCGTGACGGTCAACATAAAACTTCTCGCCCAACTAAAAAAAGGTGATTTTTTTGGGGAGATGGGGCTCATTGCGGCCGCCCCGAGGATGGCGACTATTGGCATTATTTCCGAAAAAGCTTCTGTCTTGTTTATTTCAAAAATAGCCTTTGACAAAATCAAAACCAAAATATCGCCTCAGAATCAAAAGGAAATCCTTCGACGCGTTCTGATTAATCTAAAAAAATAGCCTATGGAACCCCTACAAAAATACTGGCAAACCCTCGACCCACAAATAGCTTATTCTATTTTCCTGTCTCTTTTGTGCGCGACTATTTGGGGCGCTGTCATCGCCATAACCTACTACAAAACACACCGTGGCTATTCTTTCTCCCAAAATTTCGCGAACACCCTCATTATCCTGACGGTCGTTACGGCTTTTATTATTTTGATTATTGGTGACAATATTGCTCGAGCTATTGGGATCTTTGGGGCTTTTTCTATTATTCGGTTTCGAACCGCGGTAAAAGACGCTCGTGACACCGCTTTTGTCTTTTTTGCACTTGCTTCGGGACTCGCTGCTGGCACGGGATCGATCCTCATTGGTACTATTGGGACGGTTTTCTTGTCCGTTTTGATTTTCGCCCTTTACCAGCTCAACTTTAGCGCGCCCCAAAAAGCCGATTATGTCTTTAACTTTCGATTGGACACCGATGAACCAGACCAAGATGGTTTTAAAAAAATATTTGATCAGTACCTAAAAAACAAGCAACTACTCCACGTTGACGCCAAAAAGAAAGGTAAAGTCCTCGCCTTTACCTTTAATGGGTCTCTAAAACGAGGTGAGGCACTAAAAGATTTTATTCAGGATCTTAATAACCAACCCGGCATATCCTCAGTAAACGTGGTAAATGCCAAAAATAGCATCACGTTTTAGCGTTACGATTATTCTGAAAACTCCATTAAGAGGGGCCAATCCTCACTTTACTTACAAAAATATTTTTATTTTTGTAACTTTTTTCGACTTAAGCCTTTATTAGATTGAGAAAGAATAAGTTTACTTGCTTTTAGCTAATCCGAGACTACCATAACTAAAATAAAGTTACATTTTTAAACTTTTTTTGTAACTTTTCATTCATTTTATTGAAAAATACAAATGCATTGTCGGCAATTCTGATGGTGCTGAAAAATAAAATCACTTACCCCAAATCACATGTACACCTACCGAGGAACGCTCATCAAATGGGTCGACGGAGACACCGCTATCGTAGAAATCGATCTAGGGTTTTACACAAAACGCCTCGAAAGAATCCGACTCGCTCGCATAAACACCCCCGAAATCCGAGACGAAAAAGGCACCGAAAGACGAAAAGCCAAACATGCTCGACTCATCGCCCGAAAGTTTTGCCCTCACGGATCTACGGTACGACTTGAAACCTTCAAGTCAAAAAGAGACATGTACGCTCGGTACATTGGAGAAATATTTTTTGAAGGACAGAATGCCTCGGATCATTTGTTGGCAACTGGCGTGGCGGAGGAAATTTAAAAAAAGACCGCTAACAATTTAGGTAATGTACAACTTTTTATTCCTACCCAAAACGATCATTCTTCAAAACTTCTGGTAGCTCTTTTTCTATGGCCTTCAATAAATCCATCGTTGAATTGATCAAATAGGCCTCCCTTTCCGCAAAAGAATTAGGCAGCACAAGATGATTAAGTGTAGTACTAAAACATTTAACCTCTAGTCTTAGTTTTTTAAGAAATTCCTCCATCTCTTTACCTTCCATTTGATTCAGTATTCCATTAAAACACTTTTGTAAATCTTTAAAAGTACCTTCTAGGGAGCTCATCCGTTTTTCATTCGGACTCACTGTCTCCAATGGGAGACTTGGGGGAGTTTCTTTTTTTTCAACTACAGCTTTGATCTTTGTAGCAAACCTTCTTCCAATATTTCCTATTCCCCCGACAATATCCTCTAACACCTCTTTCGTAGCGGCTGGAACTTGACTTAAACATTCATAATTAACCCCAATACCTCCATCACTAACCTTTATGGGAGGGAGCTTTGGCACAGTCTGATAATCTTTTTTTAATTCTTTCCTCATTTTTTCTTAATTTTAACAAAATAATAACAACTCATTAAATACCTCCTCTAGCAGTCTTGTCAATGCTTTTTTACTACATTTTACCACAAAACCAAAAATACCCCCACAACCATGAGAATAGCCGCTAAATAACGAAACCATCTGTGCCCTTCATCGAAGAGATGCGCGCCGAGAAAAACACCGAATAAAATGGATAAATTCCGAAGCGAAGCCACCACCGTCGCGTCCAAATACTTCAACGCATAGAGAGCTAGTCCCCAGGTACCAATCATCGAAAAGGTGAAAATTAATACTGATTTCCACTGTTTTAAGTCCGCTAAAACCGCATCTTTATGCCAAATAAAAACCGTGGCTAAAACCGGTAACTGAAAAGACACCATCGCCCACATTTCCTCTGGAGAAAAAGTTTCTAATAGTTTCTTGTCCACTAAAAAATACCCCGTCATAAGCCCCGTTATGAGGATCACTTGAAATAAAATTGATTTTCTAACCTTTGATATTCGACGATCAAAGCCAAAAGTCAAAGCCCCGAAAAGAAGGCACAAAACACCCAAAATAGACACCCAAGAAAAAGAAGCCGAAAACAAAAACACCTCCCCCAAAAGAATAAAAATAGGCGCTAAGCGAGTCAAGGGGTACAACACCTGAAAAGTGTTTTTCGCCACAAGTGGGAATACCAACCTCACATAAAAAACATGAAAACCCGCTGACAAAAGCACTAACCGCCAATTCGCCAAAACCTTTT
>JALWQU010000126.1:4700-8111 GCA_026982915.1 Candidatus Altimarinota bacterium
GATGCAATAACGCCGAAACAAGAATCGCTAAAACAGGTAACATTCTCTAAAAATCACGAATCTGAAGTGTCGGCACAAACTCGCCTTCTACCAAGAAATCAGACACCAAAACATAGGATTTCCCTTTCCATTCGGGCAGTGAGTCAACCAACCGTTCACGCGCTCGCTGAATAGTCACCTGTGGCGTTTCTGAAAAATCAATCCGAAAAGGCGTTACACCCCAGCTCATCTGTAGTTGTCTTCGCGCACTTGATTCGTTGGTAAAGGCAAAAATCGGAACTCTCGGACGAAAGCTCGACATATGTTGTGCCATGAGGCCGCTTCGGGTAATAACCACGATGGCCGAAATGTAGTCTAATTCCTGCGCCATTTGTGCCGCCATTTTACAGAAAGCATCTCCAGAGGTCAGCGTTTCAACCTTTGATCGGTAGGATCTATTGGGTAAACAATTCTTTTCTGTTTCCGTCGCGATCGCTACCATCGCTCGGACTGATTTCTCTGGATATTCTCCCGCTGCGGTTTCCCCCGAAAGCATGATGCAATCGGATCGTTGCCAAACCGCTTCAGAAATATCCGTTACTTCCGCCCGAGTCGGAATAGGATTGTGAATCATGGATTCTAGCATATGGGTGGCGACAATAACCGGTTTTTGGAACTCGCCACAAATCGAAACAATTTCTCGTTGTATTCGTGGTACCTGCTCAAAAGGTATCTCCGCCCCCAAATCGCCCCGAGCTACCATGGCGCCATCAGAAGCATCAATAATCGTCCCTAAATGTTTCGTCGCTTCAAGATTTTCAATCTTGGCGATCACTTTGGCTTTACACTTTTCTTTTTTCAAAAACTTTTTTATTTCCTTGATCTCATCCGCCCTTCTGACAAACGACAAAGCAATAAAATCAACGCCTAATTTTACCCCAAATTTAATATCTTTCCAGTCTTTTTCCGTGATAGACTCCAGTGAAATATTTTTCCCCGGCAGATTCAGGTGTCGACGAGAAGTGATTTCCCCATCATCAAGGACTTTACAAATAACATCCGTCCCCTTTTTTTCTAAAATCTCAAGATTAATAATCCCGTTATCAATAAGAATCTTCTCCCCCACTTCAACATCATTGATAAATTCATCATAATTCACCCCCACCCTATCAATCGCCTTATCCGGATCGACAAAATCCGTGGTAAGCGTCAGCGTTTGCCCGGCTTTTACGATGATAGGCGCGCTCACATCACCGGTTCTTATTTCGGGTCCTTTCGTGTCTAGTAAAATAGCTACATTCTCAGGACGTTTTTTATTCAGCCGTCGAATAAGCTTGATGATATTCCCATGAGATTCGTGCGTTCCATGGGAGAAATTTAACCGAAAAATATTCACGCCACAGTTGGCCAATATCTTTAGTTTTTCAAAGCTGTCACAAGCAGGTCCAACGGTCGCGATTATTTTTGTATGTTTCATCTTGGCAGAGTGTAGCGATTCGTGAGGAAAGTTCAAATTTGTATTTTTTTACATGACTGGCTAATTCTTTCTTTGCAGAAATAGCTTTAAAATCATCTAGCCGTTACCAACCGGTTCTCAACAGGGTTCAAGAAGTTAGTGAGCGTCTCCTCGATCAAAAGACCTAGTTCATGACCAAACTCCCCCAAAGTCCCTTCTTTCTTTGCTGCTTTACTCGCATATTTTGAAGCTAAGTGCAAGTTTTCTATTCCATCAAGGTCTTTCCCATACTGAAAATACCGAAGACTTTCCGCTAAATACGCCATCGATTTCGCCATAGCTTTGGCCGTCACGGCATCCGTGTTATTCCTTGTCCGAATAAGCGTTTCATTGATTTCTAAAATAGTGTGCAAATGTTGTTCCGCCTTGGCATTCTCCCCCGCCCGTATGAACGACAAAAATTGCTGAATCTCTCCCTGTAATTCAATAACCATTTTCGTCTCCCCATTACCATGAAAAATTCGTAGTTGACGATAAGTCATTCTCGCAACCTCTCGCCTTGTCAGCGACTTCATGGGTCGATAAAAATTATCAGCCGGCAAATGGGCAATTTGGTATTTCTTCGCATAAGCAAAATAAGGCTTAAACCAAGCCTCATTCGGAATATCGCTCGCAATACCTCGAGCTTTCTTAAACTTCTTCTCGTCTACAACCGTAGAACGAAAAAGAAAGGCCAAAAACTCCGCTTTACTAACGGCTTGTTCTGGACGAAAGTTCCCACCACTCCGAACAACACCGACTTCTACCGCTCGGGCAACCACTGAGGCGTACCAGGTGTTGGGGTCTACATCATCAAAATAAGTATTACCAGAAAAATCTGTTGGAATAGCGATCATTCCGGCCCGTAAAGCTATGGTCAAGGCTTCTGCCTTGGAAACAATCTGTTCTGGATAAAAATTACCATCAGCACTCCCTCGCATAATACCCACATCTCTTAGATGCGAGAAGATCTCTACCTGCGGGTCATTAACACCAATATCATTAAACGCTCCTGTGGAAAAAATGGGGAAAAGCAAGACCATCAAAAACACCCCCAAATTTTGAACCTTTTTTGTTTTTTTGCACATCACAATCGAGTATAATTTGTGTTCTCGGTATGGTCAATTTTTTTGTACAAAAATTATTTATTATTTTTTATGTAGTTTGCCACTTCAGTGCGATAAACACCTTTAAATTTGCCAGTGAAATTTCTTCTTGTGTATTTAGAAAGCGGAATAAACTCTAGATGTTTATGATCCCCCTCTTTATCAAAATACACCACAAAAACCGCCCCTGTCTTGGGATCACGAATACCGAAAAGCATGTATTTCTCCTTAAAACGATAAATACGATCACCAACAAGGGTATCGGATTTTACCAGTGGATGATTATCCTTGGCGGTTCTGAAATCATTCCCTTTTTCATAGGTTGTCCTCTGAAACAGAATCTTCCGACCGATACTTTTTCCATTCGCCATATTTAGATCAACCGCAAAACCTTCTTCGGAATAATTCCTATGCCCCGTAGGCCGAATTGAATGCCCATTCTCAGCAAGTCCTGTGATCTGGATAGAAGCCTTCCTGTAGTTATACTTTCGATTTACAAACTTACCCCACGCAGAAGGGTTTTTCTTTAGTAATTTTTTAAAACGTTTTTCATTAACCTTCTTTAGCAATCCTAGCCCATCAAACAAAGCTAACGCTCCACCCCAAACATCTTTTCGCAATCCTGAAAGTGCCGTCCTCTTCTTACTAATAACGGTAAGGTCCTCATACTCCCCCCCCCTACTTGATCTAATCCGAATTCCCATCATCGCAGCACGAAGTAGAAAGGCTTTAGCATCTTTACGACTATAGACTTCTCCAGAAGATATAATTTCCCTAGTAGAAACCCCACGAAATTTATTTGCAGGAACGAATAATTCGGCCCCAACCCTT
>JALWQU010000126.1:8121-16869 GCA_026982915.1 Candidatus Altimarinota bacterium
TATTATTAAGTGCCTTCAAAAATCTTATAGATTTGCTTTTAGACCTATTCGGATACCAATGATCCACTAGAACTCTTAACTTTTTATTCGGAACATTTATTTTTTTTGCGGGTATTCTTATCTTCCCATGACTCGGAGGAAGGCGTCCATCTACCTTATTCCTAGGATTCAAGGCTTTTAGTGCCGCAATAACATGCTTCCCTTCTGTACGGCCACCAGAAAGAGCCTGTGCTAAATTATTCCAGGTTTTTAGGTTCTTGGGTACAGGAATTTCATAAAAACGAGAACTATAAATTCGCTCTTTTCCCTTTGACATTGAACGCACTCTTACTGTTACTTTATCTTCTTTAACCAGAACACGATAAGATTTACGATCAACCAAGACAACTTGTTCGCCCTTTCGTAGGACAAGATTACCCGTAAGATTATTTTTCTTCAATTTAGAGCGTCTTATTCTATTTTTTAATTTATTATGTCTAGGAGCCTTATCCACTCTCTTACCAGAAAAAGTAATATAGCTACCATCTTTTTTGCGAGGATAAAAAGGCTCTTTAGGTGAAAATCCTCGTGGCTTATACATCAAATATATTCGACCTTTGCCATTAACACCGATAGATATTTTATCACCCTTCTTCATGCCGTTAATAAGTAAATCTATTTCATTAATACAAAGTTTTACATTAGTCTTTGTGCCGAGGAGACTATTTATCCCTAACCTCTTAGATGTTTCTAAATTAGCATCTTCAATACTTCTCTCTAACCACTTGCCTCCTTTATTCGCAGAGCGAATCTTAACACTTGGGAAATCCCCAAATTCAGGTGCTTTTACGGACACTTTTTCAGTCTCTTTTTCTGGTTCTATTTTTTGTGTAATATCAAGATCATCCGAGATCTTTTTATCAAATTCAATGAAGCCCCTAAACTTAGTATCACTTGGTCTTTCAAAATAAAGATAGTATTTTTTACTTCTAGGACTAACACCAATCGAAATACGATCACCAGATTCAATATCAATTCTCAATTTCGTTAAATAGTCTTTCAACCCAGAAACGGCTTTATCTTCACCTGAGGACGTGTTCAGGATTTTTATGCCACGAATCTTCGCGACAAAATCATTCACCATCCGGATTCTCGTTAGTAATTTTTTATCAAATTTTTTATCCGAACGCTTTACGGGTCTAATCCCCAATAATGGGTAATTATACTTATCCCTTACAATTTCTTTTACAGGTAATTCTTTTTCTTTTGCAACAACAGACAATCTCTCTTTTTTTATAATCTCACCTTTATCATTTCGTACAAATAAAATAAGTGGCGTATCTGTCGGTTCTTCTCGATAACGAATATAAAGTGATTTATTTTCATCTAACCCAACAAGCAAGGCTGCATCCTCACCTAATCCCATTTTTTTTACATAAGCATCTAGCCTAGTCTTTACTAATTGTTTCTCACGGGATGTTAAATTAATACCGCCCTTTTTTATAGATTTTTCGAGTGTTTTATTCGGATTATCTTCTATGGGTAAAAATGTATACCCAAAAATATCGGATTTTTCATTAGCATCGACCGCTAGGTAATTCGATTCTGGACGAATCTTCAAGTGCTTACTTCCACGAATAAATACAAGATAGTACCCCTTTAAATCAAGCTTTAATTGAATTTTATCATCAGGTTGAATAAACCCTACTTGTGCTGATAATTGATCAATTAAGTCCATCTTTGGGACACTCTCTTCCTCGACACTATCTTTGACACCTAGCTCAATAGCTCTATCGACCACCGTAGCAATAGCTTCTCCGTTTATTACTGTCGCTATTTGGGTCTTGATGCTTTGGGGTAATAAATCTGGAAGGCCCGGAAGATTTGAGACTTTCTCCCAACCATTATCTGCGAAATATTCATTATCTGAAAAATCAATACCCTGAACACCATCAACTGGCATTTTTCGATCTCTCGTCGTAAAAAATTTACCCACACCAGAACCCAATAGAGTACTCCTTTCTGGTGCAAAAATATAACCAATATGACCATCAGTAGTAAAATTAACACCTTCCACATTCTTAATATCTTCAAGGGCGAGATTAAGCTTTGAAAGATTGCCTGTAAGCGCTGTACCTATTGGTGCATTAATAGAGCGAATACGACCATTAGCAAGAAGAGTCACACTATTCACATTCCCAATACCCGCCTTTTTCAGTGCAGCAATCGCCTTTTTTTCATTCTCAAATTCATGGGCTGCAAAATTTATTTTTATTGTTCTTTGTTCTTGTAATATGTCCACCGGATTCGCTTCAACCTCAAGATAAATAGGAATATTTCTTTCTTCGTTAGATAGCCTATCTGTAATTTTTAGGATTACTTTATAAGTATCAGGAGTAGCATTATCTTTAATTTTATAGCCACCATTTGGAAGTTTCTTAAACGGATCAATAGTAACTTCTAAAGGCATGACGAAAAGATCCATTTGAATCTTAAACTTCGTCGTGTCAAAATCCTCAGCAAAAATAACCTTGTCGCCTGGTTTTACTTTTATGTTTTTGTTGATCTCAAAACTATTGAGTCTTGCTTGTCCTGCTGCCTTAAGATTAGCTATCGCATCTATTTGGGAATCACCATTCATAGATCTATTATTAATTTGAGGATCAACTTTTAATTTGTCTCCTTGCCCTGTTAAATCGCACTGACTAGCGGCCGTTGATAGTTCATTTGATACATTTGTAATACAAACTCCATATTCATTGAGGGCTTCTTCAAGCCTCCCGAGACTATTGAGGTCATCTTTGAAATCAGTCCCCCCAAACTGGTCTTCTGCATAATCATCAAATCCACCGTGATTATTGTCAATTTTAGATTGTAATACGGCCTTTTGCCGTTTTATTTTTTCGCTAATAGTCTTGAGTGTATTTCTGTTAAGTCTTTCATTTTCACCCGGCAATAGAGCCTTAATATCATGCACAAAACCGTCATAAGCGACACCGCCTTGGTAGTCCCTTAGGGCTTCATGGATAGAACTCAAACTTGGACGCATGGATAACTTTTAGCTAAAAAATCCAATAATTGTACCACAAAATAAACCAAAATACTAGAATTTCTTTTAGCCTAATTTTTTATTTGCGCCACGATATCAATAACTCACAAAAAAATCACCGCCCCAGATCAATATCAATACCACCTGTATCATCTAGCTCTTTTTCTACCTCAATGGAAGGTTCTGCCTTTGTAGACTTTTTTCCTCGTTTAAAAAAAGAACCAAAGGAAGTTTTCTTTTGAGGCGGTTTTGGTTTCATAATTTTCTTTTGCTTTCCCGCTATTTCATAAAAATCCTCCTGTAATAATTCATAATCTTCGCCCTTTCTACTTGGTTGCCCATTTATCCCCACATGTTGCTGAACCATTTGAGAAAGAAGATGCTTGAGGGCTGACTCTTCGGTGAAATTTTTTGAATCAAGAATCTCCTCTCTATACTTTTCGATCGTCCGAGAAACCCACAAGGGTCGATTCATGCAAGGCACAACAATTTCCCCGCCCCCATTCACCTTTTGGAAACGCAGAGTACCGTAATTCATAAAGAAAGATTTAAGCCCTTTTTTTTCGATCTCTATTTCGTCTAAATTATGAAAATCTATACGCGAAAAATTACGATGAAAGAGTTTCTTCCAGTCCACAAAAACCAAGCTCTCATTGGTCATAATAATACCGTTGTAATACCAAAAACCAAGACTTCCAATAACTTTGTACAACATCAATAATACCAAACCACCCCACAAAAAACTCAAATTGTAAGTTGTTACCATGCCCGAAACAGATTCTAGACTATAGCTTCTGTAAAAGTACCAAACCCCATAAGCAAGCGCTCCCCAAAATAAGGCACTAAAAACCAATCTTGGAATTATGAACAAAAATGGTGTTCTAAAGACACGAAAGATGGTCTCATCTTCTTCGATAAAATAGCCAAAACCAAATTTTAAAAAACTCACAACCACAGCCTACTAATTTTTGATATTATTTACCACTAAAAAGCCTTCCGTAGATATTTTACGTGTACCGAATAATCCGCATCAAAACTTTCCACTAAAGCCCAAAACCTCGCCGAGTGATTCATCTCCTTACGATGACAAACCTCATGAATCACGAGATAATCAATAATATCGTCCGACTCACGAATAATCTTCCAGTTAAAGTTTAGGTTCCCCTTCGCACTACAACTCCCCCACCGTGTTTTTTGATTTTTCACCCGAATAGTGCCAATACTAACCCCCAGTTTTTGCGCAAAAAAATGTACTCTCTCCGTCAAATACACCAAAGCTTGTTCTCGATAAAATTTTTCAATAAGCGCTCTTTTCGAATCTTTTTCACGATAATAAACCTTTAAATAAGAACCCTCTATCTCAACACGAGGTTTTAGAGCTTTAAAAAAGACCAAGATGTACCCCTCCCCTCGAAAAAAAATACGACTCCCCGATTCTGTCGAAATCAGCGGCAGGGCATTCTTTTGTTTCCGTGAATGTTTTTCAATCCACTTATGATGTTGTCTCGCGAACTGTCGCCCTAGAATCTCCGGCACAAACCGAGGTATTACCAATTCAACCGCACCATTGGGCTTCACCCTCAAGTACAGTTTCTTCGCTCTATCGCTACGACGAATACTATAATTCATCAGCCATTTCATAGTACCGAACTCGACCAATAGCTTCAGGGAGAATCAACCGAATATGCCCATCTTTCTTTTTTTTATCGTGTCGCATGGCCTTAAAAATAGCCGTTTGGCTAAACTCACAATCAACCCCTATCTCAAATTTTTCAAAAATAGCCCGAATAACTGCCACCAGTTCAGCGGAAGATATCTCTTTTTTATACGCAAATTCCGCCGCCATAACGCAACCCATAGCCACCGCTTGTCCATGTGGGATTTTAAAATCAGAAAGCTGTTCAATAGCGTGTCCAAAGGTATGCCCAAGATTTAAATAACCACGAATCCCCGCTTCTTTTTCATCTTGTTCGACAATTTTTTGCTTGATAGCGATGGAATCTCGAATAAGTGGCATAATCGTTTTGACAGTTAATGAGGGCATCGATTCAAGGCTTTTAAAGTGGATTTCATCCGCGACAATACCGTGTTTCACCATTTCACAAAACCCATTTTTTAGTTCCTCATGGGGCAATGTTTTCAAAAAATCCGCCGCACACAAAACTTTTTCGGGTTGATGAAAAGCCCCAATAAGATTCTTACCTTGTGCACAATCAAACCCGGTTTTTCCTCCAACGGAAGAATCCACCATGGCTAGCAAAGAAGTCGGTACCTGAATAAAGGGAACGCCTCGCATAAAAACGGCAGAAGCAAACCCCACCATATCGCCATAAACACCTCCAGAAATAGCGACAAAAACAGACTGACGATCGAGGTCCAGCTCAAAAGCCTTGTCTAAAATCTTTACCACCGTTTCCCATTTTTTTTCACTTTCTCCTGGTGGCAGTACCAACAAATGGTTCTTGAAATCATTTAACCGAAAAAACGGACTCTTTTCATAAATATTACGATCGGTTACCACGAGATAATTCCGTCTCTTTATTTGCGCCTTTAGCGATTTATCAAGGGATACAAGCGTTTCTTCAAAAACAATATCATAGTGACTTGGTTGCCCCGAAATCTCAATCGTTAGGTTTTTCATACTTCAAAAATAGACGCCTTTACCATAAAAATCAACTATTTAAAATACCCTAAAAAATTAAAACTTTATTAACCACCACCATTGAACCTTGTTAAAATATAAGCATAGTCAGGGTCTTAACCGCTCATATTTCCCCCATGCTTGCCAGACTCAAGAGTATCAGCCTCATCGGACTCGAAGCGGAAGTAGTCGAAGTGGAAGTAGATTTACACGGTGGCATGCCGTCTTTTCAGATCGTTGGACTTGGGGACACCGCCATTCAAGAATCCAAAGAGCGAATTAGATCGGCCATTAAAAACTCGGGCTTCACCTTTCATCACGGGAAAATAGCCGTAAACCTCGCTCCCGCTGATCTCAAAAAACACGGCCCACGATTTGATCTTCCCATTGCGCTGGGGATTTTACACGCTTTAGGCGAAATAAGACTCGAAAATATTGATAAAGCCGTTTTTCTGGGCGAACTAGGCTTTTCAGGCGAACTCCGACCTATTACCGGGATTTTACCGACGGTTTCGGGCGCTCGTGATCTTGGGTTCAAATCTATTTTTGTACCAGAAGGCAATATAGAAGAAGCCTCGATTATTCCGGATATCGAGGTCTATCCGGTCAAAGACCTGCAGGCTATTATCAACCACATAAATGGATTTGAATGCATCAAACCCGCCGAAACAAAAATACTTACGCCTGATGCATTTCCTCCAGATTTTGAAGACGATATGAAGTTTGTCCGGGGTAATGAACATGTAAAACGAGCCATGGAGATTGCCGCCGCGGGAGGACATAATATGCTCATGAGTGGTCCGCCTGGATCGGGGAAAACCATGCTTTCAAAGGCTTTTGCGACTATTCTGCCACAACTAACGGTCGAAGAAGCCCTTGAAATTACCAAAATCCACTCGATCTCAGGACTAACGAGTGAAAAATCACCCGTCATGTTCAACCGGCCTTTTCGAGCTGTGCATCATACCGCTTCTGGAGTGGCTATTGTGGGCGGTGGAAATCCGCCAAAACCCGGCGAAATTTCATTGGCCCATCGAGGGGTTTTGTTTTTGGATGAATTTGCCGAATTTCCATCAAAAACACTGGAAGTCCTCCGGCAACCACTCGAAGACGGGAAAATTGCGATTTCAAGAGCTTCGGGAACGATTCAATTCCCGGCTAAATTCATGCTCATTGCTGCCATGAATCCTTGTCCCTGTGGCTACATCAGCGACCCAAAAAGAGAGTGCGTTTGCTCGCCTTTTCAGATTCAACGATATCAGAACAAAATTTCTGGCCCCCTACTGGATCGGATTGATCTCCATGTGGAAGTCCCTCGTGTCGAGTTTGAAAAATTGTCGCAGATGAAAGAAGGTGAGAATTCCGAAACCGTCCGAAAACGGGTCCAAAAAGCCAGAAATATTCAGATAGAACGGCTCAAATCCTATGATCTGAATAATAACGCCGAAATGCCCTCATCTTTGGTGAAAAAGTTTTGCACGCTCGATCAAGAATCTTCTGATTTAATGAAACGAGTCGTGACACAAATGAACCTGAGTGGTCGAGCCTTTTATCGGATTTTGAAACTTTCTCGGACGATTGCCGATCTAGGTGATTCCGCAGAAATAACGATAACCCACCTGGCCGAGGCTATTCAATATCGAGAAAGACAATAAATCTTAAGAAATTGGTTTTGTATTTTACTTTTTTCGTGTAAAATTCTCATAAAATGAAAGTAATAATTACGCAATCGGATTTATTGGAAGGATTAAAAACCGTATCCAGAGCCGTCTCTGGCCAAAATACACTCCCGGTTCTGGGGAATATTCTTATTAGAGCCGAAGGTAAGAAAGTTTTCTTCTCCGCTACAAACCTTGAAATCTCTATCGCGACCTCAATAGAAGCCAATATACAAAATGAGGGTACTATTACTATTCCCGCTAAAATCTTGACCGCTTATACTTCCCTACTGGAAAAAGATCAAGATATCGAGTTAAAACTCGTCGATGGTCTAGCCTTATCGATAAAATCTAAAAGCTCAAAAACAAAAATAAAGGGTATTTCTGCTGAAGAATTCCCGAGCATTACACGCGTTGAATCAGGGGAAAAACTGGTACTTTCGTCCAAAGACTTTCGTTCGATTGTACAAGAAATCGCTTTTTCCGCTCAAGAAAATGCCTCAAGACCCATCCTGTCCGGTGTTCTCTTTAAAGCCCACAAAAAACAACTCAACATTGTCGCGACCGATTCTTATCGATTATCAGAAAAAATAATCACACTTGATACAGAAGTTGATAACATTCTGTCTATCGTGCCTGTTCGGGCTATTTTTGAAGCCGATCGACTAGCCGCTACGGGAGAAAATATAACGATTACTATTTCGGAGAATCAGGTTTCGTTTGGCGTTGGCGGGACCGAGCTTGTATCCAGACTCATCGAGGGAGAATTCCCTGATTACCAACAGATTATCCCAAAAGCGCATAAAACAACTATTTTTGTTGATCGAAAAAAACTAGCGCTTGCGGTAAGGCGTGTTTCTATTTTTGCCAAAGAGAATAATCATCACATGAAACTAGAATTTCTAAATGATGGAACTTTGACGGTCTCAACCGATCAAACAGAAATAGGTGAAGGACGAACAACCGTTCCGATCAAAATTGAGGGCGACACCAATATTATCGCGCTTAATACTGATTATGTGCAAGATATACTCTCAGCCCTTTCGGGCGAAGAGCAAGTGAGAATTGAGCTAGAAGGAAAACTCAATCCCGCGGTCTTTAAACTGGAAAAAGACGAAAACTTCCTGCATCTAATCATGCCACAAAAAATTTAGGTTAAATAATTCATTTTCTTTAAAACTATCGATTAACTCAGTGTAGCAATATATTACTGGTTCTTTATTTGCGACTATTGAAGAAGTTCCGTATATTGGAAGTGTTAGGCGACATATTTCCAAGTCTCTTTTTAAAAATAAGGAATGAGTGAAAAAATTTTCAAATTTAAATGAGGAGAAATAAGGAGTTTTCTCCGCTATCGTTCCGAAAAAAAATATTTATAATTAAAACTATGGAAGTAATACTAGGGATAATCGGAATAGCAA
>JALWQU010000127.1 GCA_026982915.1 Candidatus Altimarinota bacterium
AGTAAAAGAGGTGAGATTTGGGTTGTTGATTTCCAACCGGCAAGAGGTTCTGAACAAGACGGCACTAGACCGGCCTTGGTAATTCAAAATGATGTCGGGAATAAGTATGCGGATACCACGATTGTAGCGGCGATATCTTCAAATATCGCGGAGTATCCACAAAATGTAATTCTGAAAAAAAGTTCACAAAACAATCTCAACAAAACCTCTTGTGTAAAGTGTGGACAGGTTTTAACGATCACTCAAAATCGCTTAGTTCAGAAAATTGGATCCGTTTCTGAAAAAGACCTACTAAAAGTTGATCGCGCCTTAAGTTTAAGCTTCGGACTGATCTAAAACCCCCTCAATCCGCTGTCATGCTGAACTCCAAACTCGATAGATACCGTGAAGTATCCCCTTGGAAAATACGAGATTCTTCGCTTTTTCGGATTACGAGAAAGATATGATTTTTTCCATTCAAACGCCCCCTGAGTCCCCCGCTTAGTCTTAAGCGGGGGAACTTTCCTTGTTTTTTGGGGCTTTTTACCGAATATTAGATCCTTTTGATCCACCCTTGAGCAGGTGAATTGCCCAACGGGCAAGAGAGACTCCCCTGGGGGACAAAGGGGGCTAGGGAGATTTGCCAGAACAACCTGCTCCGGCATCAAAAACTACAAATTATCCAAAAAATAAACCTTGGTTATCCCCGATTGCTTGAGAATAGAGAGGACTGTTTTTACCTTTAGAATCTTTTGCCCATGATCCGGCACGGTTACAAAAAAATCTTCATGCCTCAGTTGAACATGACTCCCCTTTCTGTGAGAAATCAGAAAACCTTGTTTTTTTAAAAACTTTAAAATTTGTTTTGATGAAATATTGTGAATAGAGGGCATTCTATACAGAAACAAAAGTATTAAGACTCTGATCAATTCTGTCTAAATAATAATCGTCATCCAATTCATTTTCATATTTTTTCAATCCCTCAACATGACATTGTGCTGCCTCATGGGCATTTTTTAGGGCTTCTTTAAGTGTGTCCCCCTCGGTAACAAAATTAAGTACATTTGAGATAACGGTAAAACTGCCGTCCTTGTTCGGAAGTACTGTAATAGGGATATTCATGATATTTTTTTTAGCTTATCAAGACTTATTATACAAGTTTTTCAAGAAAATAAAGGAAAGTCTGATAAATTCAGCCGACCAAGAAATTATAGTATTTTTGATGAAATTTAAACGAATAAATCTTTTTTGATAATCCTTTATCAGAAAATATTTTGAGTTCAAGCTAAGTAGCTTATATTTTTTCGAGATAAGCCCTCAAAGTCCCGTACTCGGGAGCTCAAAATAGGAAGCTCTTAATTTAGCGTTTTTGAGCGGACGGGTGTCAATTTTACTAAAAGACGAATTTCTTAGGCTGTTACTAGGTTTATTTTAAGCGCTACTTATTAATTTATCAGACTTTCCTAAAATCAATTACCCATTTTAGACAAAGTCGAATTTCAGTTCCCAATTTCCTTTACCAAAGCCACTTCATGAATATTAATTCCTTTTGATCCCCCCTTGATAAAAGGGGCTAGGGGGATTTGCCAGAACAACCTGCTCCGGCATTAAGATCAATTATTAGGTACCAGTAGAAGAAGTCGTCGTGGCAGCTGGAGGCGTCTAAGTCGCCGCAGGTTTTATAATATTCTTAATACTAGTAACAAATTCATGTACATCCTCCTTTCCTAAGACTTTCGCAATCGCTTCTGCCGTAGCCTCTATTTCATTATCAGTACTCAGTTTTGCCTGCTCAAGCTTAAAGACTTTCTCAAGTTCTGATTTATTTAATTCACTTGACTCTTTACTTGCCAACACTTCAATTGCCGCATCATTCCCTTTAATTTCAACCCCTACTTGATTCAGATCAACCACTTTCTTAATATTATCTTTCGTATCGTCAGTAAATTTACCATTAATGGTTATTATGCTCTCCGAAAGAGCTGTTGCCTCTCTGTCAGTTATTCCTTTTATTTCACTCACCGGAGCCCTTGCTATTCCCATATTAAGCTGAATATTATAAAGACTCGCATTACTACTCAGGCCTTTAATAGTCTCTAGGTTTATATGCTTATTTTTTGCATATTCATGTGTCTCATCCGCCCCCTCTGCATCCGCCGCCGGAGTCGCCGCACTCGCCTTGAAGTTAATATCATTGACTCCCATACCAGCCTCAATACCAGCAGCCTTATAGGCATTCAAAATAGCCTCCTTTTGTTTAGTAGAATCCTCTATGTTTTTCGCATTTTGCATCGCGTCTATAAACGCCTGCATCTTATTAGTAGCCACACCCATACCTTCTCCAAAGTCCTTTAGCGTTGCCCTCGTATCAGCTACCTGATCAAGGGTAAGCTTCTTCATTAGGGCTACTCTTTTTGTTTTATCATTAGCCACACCATCCTTACGACCAAACACAGTTGTTCTCGCCGTAGAAATCGCTGCTAACGCTGCTGATTCCCCTTCATCAAGCCCAGCAAGCTTTCTAATAAGCGTTCGCTGTTCATTATCACGCTGAGTTTCTATACCCCTCATAGCGGTACTAGGAAAACTCAAAGCCCCCCCGAGAGTCATATCCTTGAAATCCCCAGTCGCGAAAAGCTTCTGATCGATTGTCGCCGTTCTTGCTGCAAAAGTTCCAACACTTTCCGCTCCCGTCTTAACTTTTTCAACAATATTTTGAGCCACGGTTCCATCCATAGCCCAGAACGCCCCTTTCCAGAAAATAGCCACCGTCATAATCTGCCACAGAATACTAAATAGCCCCGAAGCACCAACCTCTCCATTTATATTAAGCCCCGGACCAAGTCCATACCATTCCGCCGAAGCACCAGTCCCGGTATAGGTTCCCATGGACGATATCATGATAAAGGTAAACGCAAAAACCGCCGATATTTTAAGCGGAATAATGAGGTACTTTACCACCTCTTCACTGATTTTGGCACTCCCGACACCCATTATCCATGCCGCCACTACCGCCGGAGACATCGCCATAAAGAGCCACAAAGCCCCAATCCGGACAATCAGTACCATAAAAGTAGCGACCAACGCCACCACAAAAGCAAGCGAAATAATAAACGAGAATAAAGTATTATTGATAACCGAAGTAATACTGTTTATGTTTCCCGCCAACATTGGCAGATTTGAAAGATGCATCAAGTGCAACCCAAAAGCCATCATAATATTCTTCGTCGCGTCCCCCTTGGCCTTATCTACATCAATATAAAACATACAACTTGGCTGATCTTCAAGCGCTATAGGCGAGGCTTTATTACAGTTAAAAATCTCATTGGTTATGTCCGCAAAAGATTTTTCCCCCGTTCCGGTGATATTGGGAACCTTTTTACTCAGTAAAGCCTTGAGACTTAAGTCTTTCATGTCCTCCTGAGAAATACCTCCCATCCTAGCCCTTACAACCGCCGAATTTGTCGCTTTCCCGATCAAGGCTTCATCCGCAATCCCCAGTATCGCTACCGTCCCGACATCCACCGCCTGAATCGCTACCTTGAAACCTAAAAAAGAAAAATTAATCGCGATAATCGCAAAAATAATTTTAGGCAATTTTTCCTTGATAGTCCAGTTTCCACCACCTTCCCCCATTGAAAACATATTCGCAAATGCCAAATACAAAAGCACCACCACAAATCCAACATTCGTAAGATTACGAACATTAAACCAGATATACTTAATACCCTCTAAAGCCTCCTTACTAAATAGAAGATCGGTCCCCAATAATTCTGATCCCATCGCGAGAATAAACATCGAGAGGAAGGTCACCATTCGTATAATGAGACTCAAGATTTCGCCTAAACTCTGGGTTACACTTTTTGAGAAAATACCGTTATTCACATCCGCAAAAACGAGGGATGTAGGATCAAGAAACCCTATTCCTACGGCTATGATCGGCAAGAACAGTAACCACTTTCGTTTCTGAAAAAGCCCCTTTATGCGCCCTGACAAACCTGATATCTCTTTGTTTTTCATGTATTTTTTGATCAAAAAATCTAAAGATCATACCATAAATAAACGCTAAAAACAACTATTTTGAGGTTTGATGGGATACTTATGCGTTTCGAACGGGGTTGGTCTGTTTTTGAATTGTATTTACAATTCGACACACCCCGTCCGGCATTAGATTATTCTTTTGAAATGATCCCCTAAAAAACAAGGACGATTCCTCCCCTGGCAGGGGAGGCTAGGAGGGGTATGTTTAGTTCCGATGAGTAAAACCATAAATCGTAAAACAGAAAAAATAAGTGTGTCATTCTGAGCTTGTAGTATGAGATAAAACAACGAAGAATCTCGTTAGTAAAAAGAGATCCTTCACCGTATCGATTGAGTTTGAGGTTCAGGATGACAACGAATTTTTGAAATCATAAACCCCGCCAAAAAAAGAATCATCGGGTAATTCCCAAAATCCTGTGCTGGAGGTATAGTGAAGCTATGGAAATAAATTTATATGACGAAATCGTACCAGGGGTAATGAAAGGAAAGTTTGA
>JALWQU010000128.1 GCA_026982915.1 Candidatus Altimarinota bacterium
CCTCACTCTTTTCTTATTTTTATTCGAACTATTATTCCCCAAAAAATCGTTCACAGAAAATCCCCCAAATCTCCCAACCAGACTACTCTGCTAGATTTTTTGTCCGGAAAACTTAAGACTTTTTAGCTTTCCCATAAATTCCCAAAATCCTCCCTCACCGCAATGATTTCAAGGCTCGAATGAAATTGTTACGAGCGTCCTGAGCCTGTCCAGCCGTCATGTTGAAATTCACCTCATGAGCGGCACGGTTTCTCATACGGTGAAAATACCAAATACGCTCTTTGTTCGGAAGATAATTAGCAACAATTTTCACGACCTCTGCCGCTGTTTTTTTCTTTTTCGCCAAGGGTTTGAGCGCTTGAATGAAAATTTTGTGACTTTCCAGGAGACTATGCGCTGGATCGAGTTTTTTTGTGGCCTCAATTCTTGAGACAAAAGACCGAACAGATTTTGGGGAAAGTCTTGGTTTCCGTTTGCGTAAAAGAAAAAGCAAAAATCCTAAAAAAATAACCCCAAGAAGGAAACCGATGATATAGTTATCCATTGGAAGCGAGGAAAAATTTGACGAGGGTTTCGGTATCCGCGGAAGGAGACGCCGAGCTCAAAATATCCTGTACGATGTTTCGATCGTAGCCAAGATTGACAAGCGCGTCTGTCGCTTCGGCCTTGGGACGAGAAATATTAGTCGAGGCCGTTGGTGTTAGGTCAAGTTTACCCTGAAGTTCCACGATTATTTTTTGAGCCATTTTCTTACCGATTCCGGGGGTTTGTGTGATGGTACCGATATCTCCATTTTCCACGGCCGTAAAAAAAAGGTCTACGGGCCCCGCAATAATCTGCATCCCGATTTTGGGACCAATACCAGAAATACCAATAAGTTTTTCAAAAACGATTTTTTCTTCTTTTTCCAAAAACCCGTACAACGAAATTTCTTGTTCTCGGACAATCGTATGAATGTACACGCCAACGGATTTGCCTTCTTGGACATTACCGAGGAGGTTCATGCTGGTGAAAACTTCATAGCCAACCCCACTAGCGGTGGAAATAATAATCTTTTGTCCGTTTATATCTTGCACGACGCCTTTTAGAAATCCAATCATTGTAGATAGCTTATTTTTGACTCTCCGTGTTGCATTTCCAAATGGCAATAGTTCCCCCCTCTGAATCCTGGAAAATAACAAATTTCCCAATATTCGGAATTTCCGTCACAGGAACCATTACTTTCCCTCCGAGTGCTTCAATTTTAGAAACAAATGTTTCCACTTCATCCTCAACCACTACATAATTCAAGATACCTTTTTGCATTTCAGATTTTCGTTTCATCAAACCTCCGCAAATAGAAGGTTTGCATTTTTTCATATCTTCTCCAGTTATATTTATCCCCCAATATTCCATATCACAGTCTGGCATTTCCATTTTTGTAATCTCCCACCCAAAAACATTTTCATAAAACGCTTTGGCCCTAGAAACATCGTCAGCTGGAATCTCAAGATGAATGGCACTATTTTTCTTATCTTTAGAAAACTCAGATGATTTTTCGTCCTTCATTTCTTCGCATTTTTCCTCACATTCTGAATTATTTTGCCAAACAGCCAAAGCATTGCCTTCCGTATCAAGAAATACTGCAAATTCGCCAACCGTCGGAACTTCGGTAACCGGAACAATAATCTTTCCACCCGCTGCTTCTATTTTTTCAAGAGATTCTTTGACAGAATCAACTACCACATAATCGGTGATTTGGTGATCGGCATTCATTCGCTTCATCAATCCCCCCGACACACTTGGTTTGTCTTCGCATTCTCCTGCAATATTGACACCCCAGTATTCCATACCAGATTCAGGCATATCAAATTTTGTAATCTCCCAGCCAAAAAGTCCTGTGTAAAATTTTTGTGCTCGAGCAACGTCATCTGCTGGAATTTCGATATGAATTTGATTGTTTTTCATGATAAATAAGTTTTTAAATAAAGAAATAATACCTATAATTAACGATATCAATTCTGTATTTTTTCGATTTAGTTGTCAATAAATCTCGCCTTTATGATTCTTTGTGAAAAAATAGATTTTAAATTTAAGAAAAACAGAAATTTATGGCAAACTTAGGACAAGATGACTAAACCTTCTAAAATTAAAAGTTTATGGCAAAGCATCGGGTCTTTTTTTAAAAAAGTACCGTTTCCCAGCAATGTCATTGTAACGGCTACACATGGAAGCTACAAAATTCCACTTTCGATTTTTCCAAAACTTTCGCCTTATTATCAGACTTCTCCGCGATTATTATTGAATTTTTCGGATTACGGAACGAAATATTTAGTCGAGGATGTACCAAGTGACCAAAAAGTTATCCCCGCCTATGGACGATTAATTGGCGATCCAAATCGTAGCAAAGACTCGGAAGAAATAATTCGATTCAAGGATTTTGGTGGGAATGCTATTTTTTCTGAAAAATTTACCAAACGGCTGACAACCTCTTGGTTTCATAGTTTTTGGCTCAATAAAATTCTAAAACTTTCCTATCATCCTTATTACAAGAATATTCTGGAAACGATTAAATTAGTTTCGGAAAAAGCCGAAAAAGACCGCCCTATATTGCTTATCGATGTGCATGATACAGGAAATTTATTGCTTGGTCCTACGAAAAAACAAGACCGAAAACGAAAATTAGAGGAAAAAATGCCAAAAGTCGTCCTCTCAAATGCCCCTGATGAGGAAATAACTAAGGGCTGCTTTGCGACGGCGCCTGATTATTTGATGGAGGCTTTTCAAGAGTTGTTAGCAGAAAAACTTGAGTTTAAAGCTCATAATGTGCGGATTAATCATGTTTTTTTGGGAGGGAATATTATTCGTCATTTTGGAAATACGGATAAAAATGAAAAACTACAAAAAGCGCTAAACGGTCGTCAGATTTATGCTATTCAGGTTGAATTTGATCGAGGTATTTATATGAACGAGCAAACACAACGACCGATAAAAAACAAAATACGATTAACGAAGAAAGCTCTTATGGCGGCCATTATTGAGCTAGAAAAAAACCTTATTTCTGTGGCGAGTAAGCGGGAAGAATCCGTTTAGTCTCGTTAGGCTAGATTTGATTCGACAAAATCCCAGTTTACAAGTTTATCGAGGAAAGTTTGTACATAATCCGGTCGTTTATTCTGAAAGTCTAGATAGTAGGCATGTTCCCAAACATCACAGGTAAGTAATGGTTTTAGGTTCTTGGTCATAGGATTCTCTGCATTGGCAGTTTTTGTGATTTCTAGTTTATCACCATTTTGTACGAGCCAAGCCCAACCAGAACCAAACTGTGTCATAGCGGCTTCCTTGAAAGCCGTTGCAAAACTTTCATAGCTTCCAAAATCTCGATCAATAAGCTCGGCGATTTTTTCCGAGGGAAGGCCTCCACCCTGAGGCTTCATGGATTGCCAATAAAAGGTATGATTCCAGACCTGTGCGGCGTTGTTAAAAATACCGCCATCAGCATTGAGGATAATGTCTTCTAGAGACATTGTTTCAAAGTCAGTGTCCTTAATGAGTTTATTAAGGTTATCGACATAAGCCTGATGATGTTTTCCGTAATGGAATTGCAGAGTTTCGGCTGAGATAAAAGGTTCTAGAGCCTTTTGATCGTATGGAAGCGGTGGTAGTGTGTGTGTCATTTCCTTGATAATAACCGCCTTATTCTTTTTTACAAAATAAAGTCTTGTAAAATCGAAAATGTACCCTGAACGGCGACCGGAATAAAATGAAAGATGTACCCTGAGTTGAAAAAAAATCAGAGAGAGCGATAAAAAATGTATGAAAATTATTATGCACCTCTCTGACATCGATACCGTACAAAAATTAGAAAAGATCCTCAAATCTTCTGAAAAAATATCATTAGATAAAACCTCAAAAAAAGAGTTCTATGACTCATTAAGAGGGTTATTGATAACGATAAATTATCGGAAATTAAAAAGAAATGATAAGAAGCTGGTAAAAACTTTTCTAAAAAAAGTAACAAAATACTCTGACCAACAACTAAAAAGGCTGATAAAAAAGTATAAAGATGGGACATTATTTTGGAATCCTGCACGACCAAATCCTTCTAAAAAATACACAAGACACGATATTTATCTGCTTCACAAAGTGGACAAAGCCCATAAGAAAATAAGTGGATCTACCATTAAAAAAATCATCGAAAGAGAGCTTGAAGTCTTTAATAAAGCCGAATATTCAAATCTTTCGAATATTTCAGTTCCTCATATTTACAATCTTAGAAAAACAAAAACATATCAAAGACTGGGATTATTTTTCATAAAAACAAATTCAAAAAACACCCCAAATATTGGCATTCGGAAAAAACCAAAACCCAATGGAGTACCCGGTTTTTTAAGAATAGATTCAGTTCATTTAGGCGATCAAGGGCGTAAAAAAGGCCTTTATTTTGTAAATGTTATTGATGAAATAACTCAATTTGAGTTTGTTTTCTGCCTGCCTCAAATTTGTGAAAAATA
>JALWQU010000129.1 GCA_026982915.1 Candidatus Altimarinota bacterium
ATCTACTTTTTATCGTAATCTTTTTACTTTTTTATCGTACAAAAGTTCGTTTTAAAGTTTATAAAAAATACCGGGAAATACCTTTTTTATTCTCAGGAATGTTAACGGCTTTTTTTATCTGGATCGCTGAAAATATTGGAACTTTTTTTCATATTTGGCTTTACCCTAACCAGATAAATGAATTCCATATGGTGTCATTTCAAAAAATAGAATCATGGTTTTTGCTATTGATTATCTCTTTCGTATTGGTGGGATTAGTACATCTTCCTAAAAATACAACAGAAAAATCGGACTGATGGCTTATGGAATATTTTATGGATATACTCAGAGAGGAGGTAAAAAGATCGAAATTATAGTAAATAAGTGAAATTTTATACGAGTAGAAATAAAGTCCCAAAAAGGCTGGTTTTTGTTATGAGCAGAAGCATAATAAAAGCACATAAATAAGGAAAAATGACCCCCGAACTTTTACTAATTCTGCTTATTATTACACTTCTAACCAGTATTTTGACCTCAATTGCTGGTTTTGGAGGTGGAATTCTTGTTATCTTATTTTTTTCTTTTGTTTTTGATATCAAGACAGCCATAGCCCTTAGTGGGATTTATTTTTTCTTTGGTAATATTAATAAGTGTTGGGCTTTTCGAAAAACTATTGATCAAGATTTTGTTAAACATCTTCTTTTTTTGGGATTACCTGGTGCGGCAGTAGGTATTTATTTTTTCCAACTTGTTAACCCTATTGTCATTGAAGGGCTTCTGATTCTTATGGGGTTCTATTTGTTATTTAAGCGATTTATTCCACAAAGCACTCAGCCTATTACCAATAATCAGATTGTAGCTTGGGGTGGCCTTTGGGGTTTTCTTACGGGGCTGTCTAATGCTTTATTTCTTCGTATTTATTTATTGCAGCGAAGGCATCTTACGACTCATTTTTTTGTTGGGACCGGTGCGGCTTGTTCTGTCTTTGTCGATATAGTGAAGGTTGGGGGCTATTATTTATTTGATTTTGTTACGCTGAAGGATTTTTTACTTATTTCACCACTTTTTTTCATATCACTTCTAGGAACTATTATTGGAAAGAAGGTGCTTGATCGAATCAGTAAAGAAGTTTTCGAAAAAATAGTTTCGATTTTGATTGTCTTTATGATTCTGAAGCTTGGACTTGATCTTTTTAAAGCTCTATAAAAAAACAGCCCCACAAGTGGGAGCTGTTTTCTTGAGTAATACTAGAAATTTAGCTTTTTACTTCTTTTTCAGAAGATCTCGAATTTCTTCAAGAAGTACTTCTTGTTTTGGGGCTTTGGCAGGAGCGGCTTCTTTTTTCTTCTGAAATTTCTCAGCTTGCTTTACGATGATAAAAATAACGAGCGCAATAATCAGAAAATCAACAAGGGCTTGAACAAAAAGACCATAAGCCACAACGACGGCATCGGTTGTTTCTGTCTTGGCGACAAGTTCATAGGCTAAATCCTTAAAATTAACACCACCGAGAAGGTAGCCAATAGGCGGCATAATAATGTCTTTTACGAAAGAAGCGACAATCTTTCCAAAGGCGGCTCCGATGACAACGGCTACGGCTAAATCGAGGACGTTTCCCTTCATGATAAATTTTTTGAAATCAGCAATCATTTTTAATAATGGTTATAAAATAAAAACTTCATCAGTTTAGCGGTGAAATCGTTAAAATCAAGTTTTCTGTGATTTGCAAAGCGTATGTTAGTTATGATCTTCCAAAAAAGATTTGTCTAACCATGTTAAAATACTTAATAGTAAAGATGATGGAAAATACAGAAAGAAATCTCAACTCATTCGCCAAACGCATTTTTGGCGTTTTAGCGGCAGTCGGTGCTGGACTTTGGGGGTTTGAAGCAGCTACAGAGGCAGGGTTTGGGCTTTTAGGGAAAGCACTCGTGACTATGTTTTCAGCTGTCGTGGGGAAAAAAGTAAATGATATTATTTGGGCGTAACTAATACAAAAAACCATGCCTAAAACTTCTATTGATTTTACATCATTGAACCAGCTCGATCTGGATACCGCTGATGATCAGGATTATGCAAAGCACTTTGAAAAAGGTTTGACGGAAGAACTTGTCCGTTCTATATCCGAGGATAAGCAGGAGCCACCATGGCTTTTGGATATTCGATTGAAGGCCTTGGCGAAGTTTCAAAAATTGACCTTACCGAATTGGGGGCCTGATATCAAGGGGCTTGATTTTTCGAATATTCGGTATTTTGCAAAGGCTTCTGATCAAAATCACGCTAAAACATGGGAAGAAGTAGATCCAACGATTAAGGAAACATTTGAAAAACTGAAAATACCCGAATCAGAACGCGCTTATTTGGCTGGTGTGGGAGCGCAGTATGAATCAGAAAATGTTTACCATAATCTAAAAGACGAGTGGTCGGAAAAAGGGGTTATTTTTGAAGATTTTGATACGGCCGTGCAAAAGTATCCCGAACTCGTAAAACAGTATTTCGCCAAATGTGTACCGGTTGATGATCATAAATTTTCAGCCCTTCATTATGCGGTTTTTTCAGGAGGAACTTTTCTTTATATTCCGGAAAATGTGACGATTACACAGCCATTACAGGCTTATTTTCGTATGAACTCTATGAATCAAGGACAATTTGAACACACCCTTATTGTCGTAGAGTCTGGGGCAAAAGCGCATTATATCGAGGGTTGTTCGGCTCCAAAATACGGTTCGCAGTCATTACATGCTGGTTGTGTGGAGGTTTTCGTGAAAGATTCGGCTGATTTTCGTTATTCTTCGGTTGAGAATTGGTCAAAAGATACTTTCAACCTTAATACAAAGCGATCAATTGTTCAGCGGTGTGGAAGAATGGAATGGGTTGGTGGCAATCTTGGGTCGGGCGTGACAATGCTCTATCCTTGTACGGTTTTGGCGGGAGATATGGCTCGAGCACAGCATTTGGGAATTGCGTTTGCCAATAAGGAGCAAAATCAGGATACAGGCGCAAAGGTTATTGTGGCGGGTAAGGATTGTCGGATAAATATTATTTCAAAAAGTTTAAGTAAAGGCGGGGGAATTTCTACCTACAGAGGCCTTGTTGATATAAAGAAAACGGCGGATAGAGCGGTGGTATCGGTGGAATGCGAGGCTCTTATGCTGGATGGGGAATCTATTTCGGATACAATACCGTTTATTAATTCGGCTAATACCTCAGCACAGGTAACGCATGAGGCTAAAGCGGGGAAAATTTCTGACGAAATATTACTTTTTTTCCAATCAAGGGGGATTGATGAGGAAACGGCGAAGGGGATTATTGTTAACGGGTTTCTCGATGAAGTGGTAAAAACATTGCCACTCGAATTTGCCTCAGAGCTAAACCGACTTATTGAGCTTGAAATGGAGGGAAGTATCGGGTGATTTTAAGTCTCATTTTGGAAAATATCTTGGACAGGTTCTAAGATTTAACTCGCTATTTGTTTTGATTTTAGTAAAATTTTTTTGATATTATATTTTTTACATGCACGAAAAAGCCCAAAAAGTTCTCGATGATTTTAAAGCCCTTGAGATACAGTTGTCTGATCCAACGGTGTTTTCTGATCAGAAAAATTTTATAAAACTTTCACAACAACGAAAAGTCCTTGAGCCAAAAGTAGCCATTGCGGAACAATTTTTGAAATACTGGAACCAAAAGCAAGAAAGTGAAGTATTGCTCAAGACGGAAAAAGATCCCGAAATGGTAGAAATGATAAAGCTAGAACTGGAAGAGGCGAAAAATCTTTTGCCAAAAGCGGAAGAAGACCTCAAGACAGCGCTTATTCCGGTGGATCCTAATGATGAAAAAAACTGTATTGTGGAAATTCGACCAGGGGCCGGTGGGGATGAGTCAGCGCTTTTTGCCGAAGAGGCGAGTCGTATGATTTTAAAATTTGTAGAACATTTAGAGATGAAAGCAGAGATTATGTCGGAGTCACACAATGAAGGTGGCGGGCTAAAAGAAATGATTTTTCGAGTAGAGGGATTTGGGGCTTATGGAAAACTAAAATTTGAGTCAGGAGTTCATCGTGTACAGCGAATCCCGACGACAGAGTCACAGGGACGAGTGCATACATCCGCCATATCGATCGTGGTATTGCCGGAAGTAGAAGAATCTGATATATCGATCAACCCAGCGGACGTACGCGTGGATGTTTTTCGTTCCGGTGGTTGTGGAGGGCAGTCGGTAAATACGACGGATTCGGCGGTGCGATTAACCCATGTGCCAACCGGTCTAATCGTTACCTGTCAGGATGAAAAATCACAGCATAAAAATAAAGATAAAGCTTTTAAAGTTTTACGGGCACGACTAAACGCTATTCAAGAAGAAAAAAAGCAAAAAGAACTTGGGGAGAAGCGGTTGGCGCAGATTGGGTCAGGGGATCGATCGGATAAAATCAGAACTTATAATTTCCCCCAAGATCGAGTAACCGATCACCGAATTGGCCAAAATTTCTCGAACCTTCCGGGGATTATGGATGG
>JALWQU010000130.1 GCA_026982915.1 Candidatus Altimarinota bacterium
GGTAAATTAAGGGTTTTCGTTCTTTATTTTACTCGCTTTTTCCTTTTATTTAAGCCTTTTTTTAGGTTTTTTGTTTTAAATTCTTAAGACTTTTAAGAAAGATGGACTATTTAGTAATCTTACTTGGAGTTTTACTTCTATGAAATATAATCAAAAAGACCTTCCAATGAAAGGTAATGAAAGTAGTGAAGACTACGAAAAAATACTTAGAGATTTCCTTGGACTTGAGGATAAATCTCTCTCAACCGCTGATGAGCCAGAAAACACGACTGAATTAGACAATGAGAAGACCCAAGAAAAAGAAAAAGCAGAACTCGCTAGAAACGAAGCAGCACAAAATGAAGAAGAAGCCGCTAAAAAAAACGCCAAAAAAGCCGAAGCCGCACAAGAAGCCATAAATAAAGCTATTAATATAGACGATCTAAATAAGGCATTAAAAGGTGAAGACGTGCAACACTTAGACAAAATCAAGCTACCTAAGTCTATTGTAGATTTTTCAGACCTAAACCTTGATAATATCTCGGGAAAAACCATTGTGATGCCTTCTGATGTAGATGTCTCTTCACTAAAACCTGAAACATTTAAGGACAACACCCTAGACCTCTCTGAAATCCCAAAAGAAGAACTGGAAGAAAGAATATCCAAAATATTTACAAAAAAAACATGGGGAAAGATTCCTGTTAAGTATAAGACAAGAGACCTCCCTAAAGTAGGCAAAATAGGTCTTTTCTATAGCGGAGAAATCACAAACCTTATTACTAATCTCCCATCCTAATTACCCCTCCCCCACAAAAAGCCCCATTCGCATAAATGGGGCTTTTTTTTATATTCCCACAAAAAAACTACCCTCCCACGCACAAATCGCTACAATTTTATCATGAAAAAAATAGCCATCATCGGTGCCGGACCTGCCGGAATCTACACCACTATTCTCTTAAAATCACATCAAGGCGAAGTTCATCTCTTCGAACAAAACAACGACATTGGTGAAAAATTAAAAACAACGGGTGGTGGGCGAATGAATATCACCAATAAGGTCTTTAGTGATCAAGAATTTAGTTCTAGCTCAACTAATTTGTACAAAAAAATATTCAAAAACCCCCATATAAAAAACCGATTCGAAATCTTCGAAAAACTCGGTATCGAGTTTGAATACGAAAAAAACCGTGCCATCCTCGCCTCACAAGACGCGGTCGCCGAAGTCGCGCGTCTTAGGCGAAAAATTCAGGCACAACCCAATGCCCTTCTCCATTGTGGTGAAAAAATAACCGATATCATCCCCCAAAATAATCAATTCCAACTTCATACGAACAAAGAGAATGACCAATTTTTTGACGCGGTCGTGATTACTACGGGCGGTATGTTTCGTCTTTTTGACCTGAATAGTGCTGAGGAATGCTATCAACTCTCCATACAACTCGGGCATCATATTACGCCCCTATCCCCTTCTCTCTGCCCGCTTATTTTCCAGGACAAAGACTTGCGAACGCTTTCGGGTATTACCTTCGAGGGAATTTTGAAAGACGAAGTGAACAATGTTTTTATTCAGAATGATATACTGATTACCCATTTTGGACTTTCTGGTCCAGCGGTGCTTGATTTCTCGGCTTGCTATAAATCCCCTCAAATAACCCTCGCTTTTACAACGATAAAAGAACATGATTTTATCACGCGGTTTAATACGGCTCGATCGGGCAAACAAGGTTTGAGAAAATTCCTGAAACAATTTGTACCTGAACGAGTGGCGGCCTTTTGTATCGCCAAAAGTGACATCCAACAGCAATTCATCGCCGATATGCCCAAGAAAAAACTCCAAAAGCTCTGTCAGACGCTTTTTCATTACCCGATTCCACCCCCTCAGCCCAACAGCTATCCTGCCAGCTGGACCACCAAAGGCGGTATAAAACTGGAAGACATCAACACCGCCACCCTCGAATCAAAAATCGTACCGCATTTATTTTTTGCGGGGGAAGTCCTGGATATAAATGGTCTCTGTGGCGGTTATAATATTTCTTTTGCGGCGATCAGCGCCCAGATTGTGGCGGATGCCGTGCTCAAAGAGACAAAAAAATGTCGGTCATTCTGAGCCCGTAGCACAATCCAAACCAGCGAAGAATCTCATAATTTTCAAGAAATCCTTCACGACCTCTTGAGTTTGAAGTTCAGTATGACCCACTTCTTTCTTAAAACCTAAATCCTTTGCCCCCCCCCCTTGACAAAGGGGGTTAGGGGGATTTGTAAAAAACACTCCTACCTACCCCGCCTCCATGATCGTTGCCAGAATACGATCCGTGCTATCGGTAAGGCAAAAATCCTTTAATTTTTTAGCGAGAACATCATCGGCAAAACACTGATCAATGAGTGGGCATAACTTATCAACCGCCTGTTTATTTTGAGGCAAGTGATACACCAACCCTTTATTGACGAAGTAAAGCGTATTCTTAACCTGGTGGTTCCTCGCTGATGACGGTAACGGAATGACGATGGCTTTCTTATGAAGTTCTAAAATCTGAAACAACGAAGCACTTCCCCGTGTTATCACCAGATCCGCTTCTGATAATTTTTCCGCGAACCGCTTGGCGTCCAGAAGCTCATGCTGTTCAAAGTTTTTATGTGAAAAATCAATCGCCTTACCAATACCCGAAATAAGCGTTACTCGGTATTTTTGGCAAATTTCGGAAGCCTTTTTATGAAAAATCGTGTTAATAAAAACCGCCCCCTGAGACGCCCCAAAGATAAATAAACGCGGAAGATCTGATTTTTCTGCTGGTTTTACTTTTGATTTTAGGCTGTAAAAAAGAGGCATAGCCCTTGGACCAAAGTTGGTAAAAACCTGTGTTGCATGCCGTGCAATGAGTCGCGAAAGTCGTGACTGAGAAATATCCGAATCGTGTAGATAAATCCTCCCCTTAAATCGAGGAAACAAATATTTCGCCGCCACTAAAACCGGAAAACAAACAAACCCCCCTTTGAAAAAAATAATATCAGGATTCAACCGCTTCAGAAGTTTTCTGGCTCTAAAAATAGCCCCCACAATACGAAACAGGTCTTTGAAATTTTCCCAAGCAAAATAATAACGAATTTTACCTGTTTTCAGAAAATAAGTATCGATTGATTTAGACCGAAAGTTTTTCTTTACAATAGCTCGATCCAATGGCTGGTCCGCCAGAATAAAAGAGGTCTCAAACGAGTTATCAACACATGCCTCAACAAGGTTTAGTAGTGGCAAGATATGCCCACCCGTTCCGCCACCGACAAAACAAATTTTTTTCATAAAACGCCTGAAAATTATAAGAAGTACCGATTCTTTTTAGGTTTTTTTATACTCGTTGAGATATGCAAAAGCATGCCCATAGCCGCAAAGCTCCCCCACATAGAACTCCCCCCATAGGAAAGAAATGGCAGCGTTATCCCCGTATTAGGCAATAAAGCTAAATTAACCGCAATATTGATAAAACTCTGTCCTACAATCCAGGTTGTAAGTCCTACCGCGAGATACTTTGTAAAATCATCGGGTGCGTGCCTCGCGATAAAAAAACCACGGTAAGCGATGTACGCATAAACCCCAATAAGAATCAGCATACGAAAAAACCCCATTTCCTCTGAAATAGCCGAAAAAATAGTATCCGACTGAACCTCGGGTAAATAATCAAATTTTTGAATAGAATTCTGAAATCCTCGCCCAAAAAGCCCTCCCGATCCAATAGCGATCAGCGCTTGCTTTACCTGGAAGCCCGCGCCAAGAGGATCTAGCTCTGGATTAAAGAAAATAGCAAAACGCTTGGCAATATAATCATTAGTTAGTACCACTATAATTCCGCTCAATAAAGCGACAAATATACCTCCAAAAAAGTGTTTTAGATTGGCCCCCGCTACCAAATAAATCGAGGCAGCAATAAGGGATAGGATAAAGAGCGACCCAAAGTCAGGCTGTGCCATGATCAAAAGGGCCGGTACACCCAGTATAACAACAAAAGGGATTAAGCCTCCCTGTAAGGCACCCACTCGGTTATTCCCATTCGCAAAAACAGCCGATAAAAAAATAATCACGCCAATCTTGGCGACCTCTACTGGCTGAAATGATAAAGGCCCCAAACTAAGCCATGATTTCGCAATCGTTCCCGAATTATGCCCCAAAACCAAAACCAGTATCAAAAAAACAAGAGAGATTAAAAATAAAAGAGGCGAAAGTCTTCGTAATGTTTCATACGATATATTTAGCGCGACTAAAAAAACAGGAATCCCCAAAATAATATGCCAAAAATGACGCCAAAAATAAAAATCATTCTTCCCCGTAATTTCGAAGCTTCCCGCTACCGACATCGAGCTCATCATAACAAGTCCAAACAAAACCAAACCCAGAAACGCAAAAAAGAGACCTCGGTCAATAGATTTCATTTATAATTTAGCTATTTCAAATAATAGTCCTCCTTAAGCCGCTTTTTCTTCGGC
>JALWQU010000131.1:0-6055 GCA_026982915.1 Candidatus Altimarinota bacterium
GATAAAATGAGGCTTTTTTGTTCGGATTTTCCTTATGAGTTAACCCCCGGGCAAAAACAGTCGTGGGAGGAGGTTCGGATTGATATGGAAAAAGCTAAGCCTGTCGACCGATTGGTTTGTGGTGATGTCGGGTTTGGAAAAACAGAGATTGCTATGCGG
The DNA here is from genome assembly GCA_026982915.1 of Candidatus Altimarinota bacterium. Classification (GTDB taxonomy): domain Bacteria; phylum Patescibacteriota; class Gracilibacteria; order UBA4473; family UBA4473; genus JALWQU01. Next base: position 160 of record JALWQU010000131.1, read on the forward strand.
GCGGCTTTTAAGACTTTTTGTTCGGGGTTTCAGTGCGCTATTTTGGCACCGATTACGATCTTGGCAGAACAGCATTATCAGAGCTTTATGAAGCGTATTGCCGAGAGAGATTATGGAGTTCGATTGGCGTTGCTTTCACGTTTTCAGTCACCGGCAGAACAAAAACAAATCATCAAGGATATTGCCTTTGGGTTAGTCGATATCGTTATCGGAACGCACCGATTGTTATCGGATGATGTGAAGTTCAAAAACCTCGGTATGATTATTATTGATGAAGAGCAACGGTTTGGCGTGAAGCAAAAAGAAAAATTAAAAAAAATGCGAAATGGGGTTGATATTCTAACCCTTACGGCCACACCAATTCCACGGACACTGCATATGGGACTGAATAAACTAAAGGATATTTCTACCATTACGACCCCGCCACCAGGGAGGTTACCCGTGGTAACCGAAGTACGAAAGTATAGTTTTGATCTTATTCGGGAGCGAATTTTAGCCGAGGTAAAACGAGGTGGGCAGGTTTATTTTTTACATAATCAGGTTCAGACCATTGAGTCTCAGGCAGAGCAATTACGACAATTAATGCCGAATATTCGGTTTATTGTGGCACATGGTCAAATGACACCATACGAATTAGAAAGCCGCATTAAAAAGTTTAAGTCAGGTGAAGCTGACGTTTTAGTGGCTTCAACCATTATTGAAAATGGAATTGATCTTCCTAATGCTAATACGCTCTTTGTCAACAGGTCTGAAAAATTTGGTCTATCACAGCTTTATCAGCTACGAGGACGAGTTGGTCGAGGACGAACACAGGCCTATGCTTTTTTCCTTTATCAGGGGCAAAGATTAGCCGTTGATGCCAAAAAAAGATTGCGGGCTATTGTGGAGGCGTCTGAATTAGGATCGGGGTTTCAGATCGCTATGCGGGACTTGGAAATCCGTGGCGCTGGTGAGATTTTGGGATCAAGTCAATCAGGAGCGATGCGAGACACGGGAGTTTCACATTTTATTCGAATGCTGAATCAGACGGTTGAGAAGATGAAGAATGGAGAGCAGGGTATGGACACAGAAGACGAAGAGAATATCACGGTAGAGATCCCTCTTTCGGCTTATATTCCGCCAAGTTATATTCCTAATGCGGATGAAAAAATTCAGGTTTATCAGGAATTAGCGGGGGCCGAATCGATCAAGGTGCTTCAAGAATATAAAAAGGATTTAGAGGAAGATTATGGAGAATTACCAATTGAAGTAGAAAACTTATGTCGGGTTGTTCATCTAAAGATTGCCCTTAGAAAGGCGCATCTTTCGGGGATTCGTGTGCAGAAAAAATCACACAGAGAATATGAGATTATTATTCGGCTGGGGAAAGGGTTTACCCCTGATCAGATTTTCAATCTTATTCAGCATTCAGAAAAAAAGTGGGTGGTAACGGCGAATGCTCTCAAACTAGAACTCGATAAATTACCGGTAACCTGGTACAAAGAGCTTCTGGATGATGTGAAGTACTTAGAAAAAGAAGATAAGGCTAAGGAAAAGAAGGGGTAAAGAATCTTTTGTTTTTTTGATTTTCCTTTGCCCAAATTTTTTACCATTCTATGATCCTTGTGTTTTTTAATTTTTAATAACCATAAATGATGAAATCAGCAATACTAATACTCTTTACGACTGTTTTATTAACCGGATGTATGAACGATACAGCAAAAAAAGTTGATAAAAATACAGAAGTATCAATAAAAGCCAAAACAGAGGCGGTTAAGAGTGACTGGAAAACCTATACGGGATTTGGCGTAACGATAAGTTATCCAGATGATGGAACCTATAAAATTGAAGCATCAAAAGAGGGTGCTGAAAGTTTTGCTATCGCACAAGAACACCCTGGTAATATCTTCCATGTTACGGTTTCCGATAAAATCCCCTCTTTTGTTGATGGCAAGGAGCTCAAAGTTATCGAGGGAAATACTTATAAGGTTTTCCATCGTGAAGGTATGGGAACTGGCTATGGCTATGTTCTAGAGCGTAACGGTAAGTTCTATATATTTGAGTCTGGGTATGGTCCCAAAAATAAAGTTTTCGAACAAATGATGAAAACGGTGAAGCTTAAGGATTTATCTTTGTAAGATTAGCGTTAAAGGGAGGATAGGAGAGGCGATAATTTGGTAATTTCATCTTGTATTTTGCCTAAAAAGCAATAAGCTTGTGCTTGAATTTTTAGGTGGTATTGGATTACTTTTTTAACCACTATTTGAAATGTATGGAGCAAGGCGAATATTATAAGGTTTTTATTTTTATAGTTTTTTCAGCTCTTTCAGCGCTTTTCAATGCTTCTTCGGGAGTGTTGCCAGAGGCTAATATGTAGCCGGCTCTTTCTCTTGATGTTTTTAATTCCCCTACTTTATACCCTTCTGGAAAAAAGAATTCTACTTTTTCAATACCTGGAAGATTAGCCGCCTCCAACAAACCATTGATACTTTGAATAGTACCTGATGAAATCTTTAAAAACCTGAGCACAACTGATTGCTGTGGATCTTTGTCTGTCAAAGATTCCATGTCTATTTCTTTTCCCATTGAAAGCAACGCTGTTGCCTTTGATAAATTAAATCCAGTAGCCGCATGCACTAACCGTGGATCTTCTCCTCCACCCAGCCTTGGCATAACTTCAATTATACAGGGTCCTCGTTCTTGATTATCAATTATCTGTGCATAAATAGGAGCATTATTAATTTCCATTACCTCACAGGCTTTATTCATAATTTCTTGAATTTTTGAAAGTTTATTTTTATCTGTTGTAGCTGGATATACTTTTTCCATAGCTACACCAAAAGCCCCTCCTCTTTCCCTTGATGAATTTCTATATGAAGTTGTTAATAATTTAAAATTACCATTAATCACAATTCCATTAACTCCTATTTCAGAACCCTCAATAAACTCTTGTAGTAAAACTTTCCCATTTTGACTAGCCTCAAAGGCCTCCTGGATACTAGAAAAAGCTTCTATTTTTGAATTGGCTTTATTCACTCCGGTTTGCCCTATTCCTTCGTCTGGTTTGATTACTACCGGGAAAATAATGTCTTCCCAATTAATTTCTTGAAAGTCTTCTGGGCAGGCCCCCTCATAGGTTTTTGGTATAGGGAGATTGTTTGCTTGCAAAATTTTTCTAGTAGAACCCTTTTCCATTGGCAACTTTGCAACTGAAGAGGAAACATAACTTGGTATTCCTAATTTTTCAGCCACTAAGGCCATGATATATACGGCCTTATCACTCCCTCCTGAGCTGACATATTCAGGAAGCATTGATTCGGAAAATTTTAAAATTTCCTCCACATTATAGCGGTTTATAGAAACCACTTTATGAGCTTTTCCATGGGCTGGAGCTTCTTCTCTGTCATCTAATACAGTTACGTTTTGCCCCTCTTCTATAAGTGCTTCTATTAAACAAAGCTGGGGGTGCCCCCCCCCGATTACAAGTGTTTTACTATTTTCTGGTGTCATTCTTTTTAAGTTTAAAATATATAATTTAGAGTTCGTGTTTTAATTCTTTTTTAGAAGAAAAAGAATATTCTAGTAGGTGTGAGTTTGGTTGTTTTAATTTGGCAGAATCTTCAAGAGAATATTGTCCCACAAATCCACGTATCATTCGATTGGTGCTCTCATGGCCAACGATTACAGTATTTTCACCCACCGAAATAATTTTATCAATATCTCTTTGAACTCTTAAGGCTATGTCATAATAAGATTCTCCACCCGGATAAGGTGTTCTCAATTTATCGAGAGTCTTTCTTTCTAAAAAATCAGGATAACATTCTATCGAAGATCTAAGTTTTCCTTGTAAATCTCCAAAATTCATTTCTATAAATTTTTCTACCAGACGAATACCTATACCTAATACTTCTGAAACAATTTGTGCGGTTTCAACACTTCTTCCAAGAGGACTAGAATAAATAGATTCTATGTTTCGATCCTTTAGGAAATTAGCTAGGCGCTTTGCTTGTTCTCTTCCTTCTTTGGTCAATGCGGAATTAAGTCTCCCCTGAAGTCTTTTTTGTTTATTCCATTCAGTTTGCCCATGTCTGGCTATATATATTGAAAAATCTTCTCCATGAGTTTCCGCTCGGAGACGATTAATAAGCCCCTGTAAAATAAAATGTTTATGTTCTTTCGCCTCTTCTGATTTATAAGCTATATGCCCTGTATAAAAAGATTCTAATTCAGGTCTCTCTTGAGGTGTTTTATTGTCACTTATAAAGCCACCTACCACCCCTGAGTTTATTAAATTTTCAACTTCTGAAACAGGGAAGGCCCCTTCTTTGGATAAGTTTATGATTAATGGCTTGTTTGGGTTTTTACTTAGAGCCTCCATATCTACTAGGGATTCTCCATGATTAACCACTACAATTACAACTTTGCTCGTAAGTTGTAGTTCCCCTAAATCAAGATAATGAAAATATTCCAACCCTTCCTTTGGGGTTGGAGTATGATAGGCAATATTTAAACCATACTTCTCTTTTAGGTCTTTTGCTAGAGTGTATCCAATTCGCCCCATTCCAATAAAACCTATTGTATCATCTGGTTTTAAAATCTCTTTATTTTCACTTATTTTTTGAGTGGTAAAGTCAATTACAGCCTTTGTACAATATCCTCTAGTCGTATGTGCCGTAATATTATTAGACTCAAAAATTTCAAGATCTGGCATATTTGAATCATCCGTTCCCCAGTTTACAAAAAGTTTGACTTCTTGCATTTTCTCCACAAGTGCTGGGTTAAAATCTAGATTGTTATTCCAAACTACAACATCAGCATCAACTTGGCTTGATGCTTCTAGTTCTTCTTTAGAAATACGTTCCATACTAATATTCTCTGAAATTCTTTCTGGATCTACGTTGCAATCAATATTCAAAAGTTTAGTCATTAATTTGACTATAATTAATTCGCACAGTTTGTCATATTTTTCTCATCTAATTTGGTAATTTCATCTTGTATTTTGCCTAAAAAGCAATAAGCTTGTGCTTGAATTTTTAGGCGGTATTGGATTACTTTTTTAACCACTATTTGAAATGTATGGAGCAAGGCGAATATTATGGGGGCAATTACTAGTCGGTATACTTTTGCTTGGCTTTTTAGGTTTTAGTTCAGCTCTTGCTGTGGAACGATCATGGGAGAATAAGACGGAGCAAGAGAATACTGGATGGAAAGCCGAGCTTAAATCATGGGGGCAAGTAAACGATGCATGGTTTGAAAAGCGAGAGGCTTTGCTAGATAAGTATTATGGTGATAGCGATCAGGGAGAAAAGTATTGTAATACGAATGGTTGTTATGAAGAGGGCCTCTTGTCCTTGACTTATGAAACGCCTGACAAAAGTCAGTATTGGGAATTTAACTCTACAGGATCTTTAGACATTGAAATAAAGAAAGCTTTAACCTTTAGTGTCATTAATAGCGGGCAAACGGTAACCCTTGAAACAATAGGCAATGAGTATTGGGAAAGTCGTAATAGCGGGCAAAAAATTAAATATGTTGACAAAGAGGGTAATGTTTGGGAAAGTTATAATACCGGACAAAGCCTTATTTTTAAGGGGGTAGATGGTTCTTCATGGGAAAGTCGTAATAGTGGAATGTCACTAGAATTACGGGATGCAGAAGGGCATACTTGGGAGAGTCGTAATTCAGGACAAAGTGTTGATAATGATGGCAATGTTTCAAATGATATGGGTGCGATATTTAAGGATGATGAATCTTTTCTAGAGGATGAAGATGTTATGGATATGGGTATGGATGAAGATATGGATTTCTCCGATCTTGATACGGACTTCTGATTTTTTATTATTATAATGACTTTTATGAAATATACTTTTTATTTACCGGTACTCGTGTTGTCAATTTTACTAACTGGATGCTTGGG
>JALWQU010000131.1:6065-16597 GCA_026982915.1 Candidatus Altimarinota bacterium
GGGATAAGTATTAGTGATGAGGGGGTTTCTTTAACTGTCGATGGTAAAGAGCTTTTTAAAGTCAACGATGATGGGCTATCGGTCGATATAGATGAAGATCTAAATTTTAAGGTTGATGATAATGGTATTGAAGGAAATTTAGGGGAAAATCATGCACGGATTAGTGATGATGGTTTAGTAGCTAATCTCGGAGAAGAGGGAACTCTGAGTATAGATGATTCAGGCTTTTTTGTAGGGGATGAAGTATTAGATAAACGACCGAGAAAACCAAAACGACCAAGAAGAGCAAGTCGCACTGATTCAGAAATGCCATCGGGAGAAGAGAATGAAATAATACCGGTTGTTTCTTGTGCGGATGAGTACAAAAAAATATTGGAAGTTGATAGTTTTGATTTTGCGCGTTGTACGGCGGCGAATATTCGTGGCGGTAAATTTATTGAAAAACCAATACCAGAAAATAAAAAATCAATGGTTATTATCTTCGATGCTTCGGGGTCTATGGCGGCAAGGGTAAAGGGTCAAAGTCGAATGAGTATCGCCAAAGAAGCTATCGGGAAGTTTTTACGAACTCTTGATGGGGATCTAAATATCGATTTAAGTATTGTTGTCTACGGTCATAAAGGGAACAATACAGCGGCTGGTAAAAGCATCTCCTGTGAAGGTATTGAAACATTGATGCCTCTGGGAACGGTTGACGGGAATACCGCTGAAATAAAAATTAACAGTTTTGCACCAACGGGGTGGACGCCTATTGCAAGTGCCATTAATAAAGCTGCGGTGATACTTTCGACGACAACGAGTAAGGATAAATATATTCTACTCGTTAGTGACGGTAAAGAAACTTGTGGAGGCGACCCGATTGAAACGGTTAAAACGGTCAAAAAGGAAGGGGTTACCGTGAATGTTATTGGTCTTGATGTTCTCGGTGCGGATGAATCACAATTACAGGCTATTGCGAAGGCTGGAGATGGGGGCTATTTCAGCGTCAAGAGTTTAGAAGACTTTAATCGAGCGCTTAAGCAGAATAAACAACAGTTAAATAAAGTTGATTATGCAATTGGGCGGACGGTTGAGCAGATTTATGATATAAGCTTTCTAACGAATACGTACTTTCAGTGTAAGGGCGCTCTAAAGAGAGAAGAAACCGCTATTATGATTGATCTTTATGGTAAAAAAATTATTCCAAATCAGTGTAAGCACTATATTGAAAAGCAGTATAAAAAAAGAAATAAGCAAATAAATGAGATAATTGAAGAAAACTACAAGCAGGGAAAACAGTCCTTTGCTGAAAATGCTCATTTGATTTTTGAAAAACAATAACATTTCTTAATAACTATGACCTTTGATTTCTTTTCCGATAAAGCACAAACACTCCTCGATCAGCATAAGATATCGCTGACACTTTCTGAAGCACAAGATATTCAGACGCAATTAGGACGACCGTTGACCCTGACGGAGGCGGTTATTTTTGGAATACAATTATCCGAGCATTGCAGTTATAAGAGTTCGAGAAACTTTCTTAAAACCCTACCCACAACTGGTGATGCGGTTGTTTTGGGACCAGCGGAAGACGCGGGTATTGTGGAGGTTTTTCAGGATCAAGGCGAAAAGTACTGTATTGCGGTGGGGCATGAATCGCATAATCATCCGAGTCAAGTCGTGCCTTATGAAGGGGCGGCTACGGGAATAGGTGGTATTGTACGAGATATTCTCTGTATGGGCGCGCGACCAGTAGGAGTACTCGATCAACTACGAATGGGAAATGTTTCACAAAATTTACAAAAAAATATTGTTAGTGGGGTTGTTGAGGGGATTGCGGGCTATGGAAATCCACTAGGGGTTCCAAATTTAGGTGGTGATTGTTATTTTGATGCTGGGTTTGATGAAAATTGTTTGGTCAATGTAACGGCTTTTGGGACGCTTCGAGAATCAGATCTTATTCATTCTTACGCGCCTAAATGTGCGGGGGAAGAAAAATGGGAACTTATTCTTGTAGGGAAACCGACGGATAATTCTGGGTTTGGGGGCGCGAGTTTTGCGTCTGGTAGCTTTGAGGTAGAAGATGACCTGGACAGTAAAAAAGCCGCGGTTCAAGAACCAAATCCTTTTTTAGAACGACATCTAATTGCCTCGGTGATGGATCTTTTTTCCACGCTTAAAACAGAAGGTACTTACGACAAAATAGCCTTTAAGGATTTAGGCGCTGGAGGCGTTCTTTGTGCGACCGTAGAAATCGCGGAAGGCGGTGGCTTTGGGGCTGAAGTAGACCTTGATAATTTACATACTGTTGGGGATTATCCACCACATGTGATCGCGTGTAGTGAAACACAGGAACGGTTTTGTTTTGCCTGTCATCCGAGTTTAACGGGTCAAATTTTAGATCATTTCAATACCACTTGGGAGCTCGGAAAAGTAGCTCAAAATGCGGGGGCTTCACTTGTCGGGAAAATACGATCCGATGGTCAGTATATCGTCAAAATGAAAGGGGAAGTGCTTTGTGACTCGCCGGCAAAACTAATTACGGAGGGGATTCTTTATGATCGTCCGTATGTATTACCGACCATAAAAAAAACCGCCACAAAGGTTGGCTTTGAAAATGGAAATATAATCTTTAGGAAAGACTGATAAATTAATAGGTAATGCTTAAAATAACCCTAGAAGCAGCCTAAGAAATTCGTCTTTTCGTAAAATTGAAACTCAAAACCCTTTCTGATAAAGGATTATCAAAAAAGATTTATTCGTTGAAATTTTATCAAAAATACTATAATTTCTTTATCGGCTGAATTTATCAGTCTTTCCTTCTAACTAACATGCTAAAAAAACCAATTTTTATTACGAACTTCAAGACTTACGAACAAGCTACTGGTGTTAACGCGGTGGAACTTGCTAAGGTTCATGAAAAAGTTGCCACTAAAACCGGTAAAAGTATTGGTATTGTGGTAACCTCAACCGATCTTTATCGTGTTTCACAGGCGGTAAATATTCCGGTTTTCGCCCAACATGTAGACCCGATTGATTATGGGAGTTTTACGGGACATGTTTTACCTCAAAATGTAAAAAATGCGGGTGCTATCGGGACATTACTGAATCATTCGGAACGGCGTTTAGATCTAGAAATTTTAGAAAATACTATTGCTTGTGCGCAAAAATCAAGTCTAGTGCGGATTGTTTGTGCGGAAGATCCTGATGAGGTGGCAGCCTTTACGGCTTTTGATCCAGACTTTTTAGCGTTTGAACCACCAGAACTCATTGGCTCAAGGGATAAATCGGTTTCGTCTGAATCGCCAGATTCTATTCGTGATTCGGTTAATCGGGCGAAAGGTATTCCGGTACTCGTTGGTGCGGGTATTAATAGCGCGGAAGATATCCGAGTGGCTATGGAGTTAGGTGCTCGTGGGTTTTTGGTCGCTAGTGGCGTGGTAAAAGCCGATGATCCAGAAAAAGCCCTGACAGAACTGGTTATGGCTATGTAATTTCTACTCTTTTAAATTATGTACCCGATTATCGACACCCACACGCATTGCTATTTTCCTGCTATTGAAAAGGATCAAGCGGCTATTTTCCGAAAATGTGAAGAAGCCGGTGTTAAAATACAGGTTCAAATAGGCTGTGATGAAATTTCTTCTTTAGCGGCTCTTTCCCTAGCACAAAAGTTTAAAGGCCATTATGCAACCCTTGGTCTTCACCCTTGTGATGTAAAAAATGTAGGCATAAAGAACGAGGAATACCATCGATATAAAGGATTTGAAGCCTACGATCTGAAAGCGACCAATTTTGAACAATTGTTTGCCCTTTTTACAGATATTTATGAAAAAAACAAGGATCATATTGTGGGATTTGGCGAAACGGGATTCGATTTATTCCACGAAAATTCGGAGGAAATTTTAGCGCTTCAAAAAACAGCTTTTCGTCAGCATTTGAATTTGTGTGAAACCTATCAAAAACCCATCATTATTCATACCAGAGAGGCTCGTGAGGTAACGCTCAATTTTCTCGAAAAGGAAATGCCTAACCGAAAAAATATTCGAGGCGTGATTCATTGTTTCTCTGAGGATGCTGGTTTTGCGGAAATCGTGACAAAACAGTACGGTTTTTTTCTGGGGATAGGCGGTGTATTGACCTATAACAAAACAGAGGCGATTCGTGAAGCGGTAAAGAAAACCCCTATTGAATATTTAGTAACGGAAACCGATAGTCCTTTTTTGGTACCACGAAAGGCGAAAAATAAGAAACAGCGTATCAATTACCCAGGATTATTGCCGGAAGTAATTGAACTAATCGCGGATATTAAAAATATAGATCCTGATACCTGTGGACATATTTTATTTGAAAATGGAAAACGGCTTTTTAATCTTGCCTGATGAGACAGGCTGAATCCGTCTTTTACCGTTCAAACCAGTGTAGAATTACATTGGCTACAGAAAGAATGATGCCCATGAGTAAATAGGTTTCAAGCCCTTGTATATTAATAGACAGTGAGGGAAGCTGTAGTGTATTAATGGTTATGGACCAAAGCCAGAGCATTCCCGCATTTAGGATGAAAGACGAAAGTCCCATCGTGATAAAATGAATGGGGAAGGTTATAAGTTTGAGGAGTGGTTTGATGAGCGTATTCATACCCCCAAACAAAATAGCGATAATAGCGTAGTTTTCTAGCCCACCATTGACCTGAAAGGTTGTGGGGAAGACATAAGTTGATAGTCCCCAAAAAATAGCTGCCGTGGCCAGAATGTGAAAGACAATTTTTTGAATGAATCCCATACCTTGATATTAGTGATCATTATCGGTTTGCCAACCAAAAAATTATTTCACTAATTTTGAGGCAATAAATCCGGCTTCAAGAGCTTTTTCTTTGGTGGCAAAGAATCGACGATCCTTTACGGCTGTACCTCTGGCGGGATAAGTATAAGACGGATAAAACTTTTTTGTTTTAGCGTTCCCCACATAAAGGAATTTTCTGAATTCGAGATCGTTTTCATCAGGAATTTGCCCTATAGGAATTTTCACCAGGGCTTGGTCTTTGACAACATGTTGTCCCGGCCAAACAACTTTTACACCTCCATATATCTCTAAAAAAAGCAGATCACCCTCTATTTTTTTAAATTTTACTACGGGAGGGATAGTTATTTTAGGCGGACTATTTTTGGCAGATTCTAGATACTCAGGGGAAACCTGTGCAATGCCAAACCCTGAAATAAGAGCTATTATCACGGCAAGTGTCATTTTTACTTTTTCGGTCATTATTTCCTTGGTGTTTTAAATCGCTAAATCATAGGTTTGATTGCCTAAATTTAAGACAATACCCTTCATTTCCATAAGCACTAGGTGCGATGATATGACACTGTTTTCTAGTTCACAAGCCTGATAAATATCATCAATATGGATTTTCTGTTGTCCCTCAAAAACCTTCAGGATAAGGCGATCATTATCACTAAGCGGGAGTGTTTTTTTATTTTCTTGGGTTATTCGATGATGGGTAAAGTTTAGTATTTCCATTATTTGTTCGCCTGATACGGCTAAATGGGCTTGCCCATTGGCAATAATATGATTCGTGCCTTCTGATGATTTGGCAAAAATTTCACCCGGCACCGCAAAAACTTCTCGTCCCATTTCATTAGCAAGGTTAGCCGTTATGAGGGTCCCGGATTTTTTGGCGGCTTCTATAATCAAAGTGCCCTTTGAGAGCCCCGCCACAATTCTATTTCGAACTGGAAAGTATTCCGGTCGTAGCTCTGTACCGGGTAGGTATTCCGAGATAATAGCGCCTTTTTTTTCTGTAATTATTTTTTCGGCTAAGGCTTTATTTTTTGGTGGATAGATAGTCTCAATACCGTTTCCCAGAACCGCTATAGTTCGGCTTCCATTTTTCATCGCTACTTCGTGGGCGAGACTATCGGCGCCATAAGCTAGACCTGAAATAATAGTTATATGGTGACTGGCGAGCGTTGAGACAATTTTTGTAAGGGCTCGTTGGCCATAGGTCGATATTTTTCTTGAACCAACGACTGAAATAGAGGGAAAATCAGTTTCTTCTATCTTTCCCCGTACAAATAACAGGACCGGAGGTGTATCGAGATTTTCGAGGGTTATGGGAAACCCTCTTTCGCCTTTAATCAAAACCTGTGCGCCACATCTGATTAATTGTTCGTGTTCTTTTTCCGGGATAATCTGTTTTTGTTGACTGAAAAATTTAGTAATACCTCGATTATCAATATCCGCGGCTTGCCAGTCTTTCAGGGAAGCGTTGAAGGCTTTTTTGAAATCCCCCTCGAAAAAAGATTTAAGTTTTAAAAAACGTGGATGGGTTAGGTTTAGGCCACGATGTATAGCGACAAGGTAGGGGATTTGTTCTGATTGTTTCATGTCGAAAGGTTAAGGAAAGTCTGGTTTAATGACAGCGATTAAATTCATTTAAAATTAATAGGCAATACTTGTTTAAAATAATTTGACTACATAGTAAATTTGATATATTAAGCACTAGCAACAAAAACAAAAAGTAATAGTAATTTTCTTCACTAATAATACTATGTCATTTGTTTTTGGGATCATTTTGAGTTTTAATATTATGGGGCATGAACCGGTACTACATCATGCCGCCTATAGTCAAAATAATTATAATTTCCGGCTAAAAGTGTCAAAAGGTGCTAAACCGTATGAAAGGAATCAATCAAAATATCGTCTCCGTAAGGTAAAAAAATACTATAGTCGAAGACAGGTCTCAAGTTGGAACGGACATTTTTCAGCTGAAAATTTCAAAACCAATAGTGACCAAAAGAAACTAATACAACTAAAAAAAACCCTTAATCAAGTTATGGATTCTTTGCCCGAGGAACATGTACGGCAATTGTCCGACTTGGAGATTAAAAATGAAAGTCATGTTTCTCGTGGTATGGCGAATGATCATAAAATGCTGATTCACACAGGCACTATTAATTCAAATAAAGAACTGGCGGCTATTTTTATCCATGAAATGGGGCATGTCTTTGATCTTGGGATTGAAAAAGGGACACCTTCATCAGGGAATTCGGTGTTTCGTGATGGTAAAAAGTTTATCTACAAAGATGATCCGAGCTTAGATTTTTATCGTTTATCATGGGTTAATACCGAAACTAAAAAGGTGGATGTAAATCGCGATGATTTTGTTTCGGGTTATGCTATGGCTGACCCGTTTGAGGATTTCGCGGAACACTATATATTTTATCGACTTCACGGGGAAAAGTTTAGATTGTTAGCTGAAAAATCGGTGATACTTCAGCAAAAATATAATTTTATGCGTTATCGTGTTTTTAATGGACGATCATTTCAGAATTCACAAAGCCTTTCATCCTTTGATGACAGTGTTGTTTGGGATGCGACACTGTTGGATTATGATATTCGAAAAGATTTGCTCTCAAAAAATTAAGCGGTAATATTGTGGTAATATTGAACCAATTGCATGAAGTATGCTGAAATTATCCATAATTCGTGGGAGCTAACGACGGGAAATCCGAAACTAAAATGGCTTGTTTTTGTGCCTAGCTTTGTAGCGGTCTTGGTTTTTGTACTGGAGATTTGTTGGCAGCTTTATGTTTATTTAGAAGAATTTGGAGCGATTGATTCCATGATCAATTTTACAGAAATTAAGGGGATTTTCCATTTTCTTTCAGAGCATAATCTACTACTACTCGCTATTTTTGCCGTTATTTTTATTTTATTTTTTGCCTTTATTGTGCCTAGCTGGGTGATTGCTTCCTTGGTATTGAGTGTTAAGCAAAAAATAGAAGCCCCAGAAAAGTACTGTTCGGTTCGTCTAAAAATGATTGAAGCTTTTGGCTATTTCTTTCGCTTGTTTGAGCTACACGCGGTTTTAGGAATATTTTCTGTCTGGTCTTTTGCGTTATTTATGGCGACTTTCTTTCGCTATTTTCATGATTCCTTTTTTCAGGTTCTTTGGCCCGCCTTATTGATATACTTTTTCTTTACGATCGTGGTGACGGTTTTTACTAGTTTTGCGGCTTATTTCCTAATATGTGAAAATCATGATGTTACCACGTCTATAAAAAAGAGTTTTGGGCTGGTGATGCTAAACTTTGGACGCACTTTATCGATTATACTGTTGATGTTTCTGGTAAACTTTCGAGTGATTCTGAATGTTATTCTGATTTTACTGGTGCCTATTGGTCTTTTCGCGGCTTTTAGTTATTTTTCAAACTCGTTTATACTGGTTTTAGCGGTTATTTTAGGGGTTTTCCTTTTAGCCTTTACGGCGTATCTTACGGCTATTTTAGAAGTTTTTTCTACGGCGGTTTGGACCGAAAGTTTTTTGCAAATGCGTAAGGATCAAGAAGCTTTAATCGCGGTCGCTATTCCCGAAAAAAATATTTAATCCTACTTTTTCAATTACTATTTTCATGAAACAAAAAGAACTTTATGTCCGATGGCATTCTCGAGCGGGACAAGGGGCGGTTACGGCGGCTAATTTTTTTGTCGAAGCGTTGCATAAAATGGGTTATCATAGTCTTGGATTTCCCGATTATGGGGCGGAGAAACGAGGTGCTCCAGTAGTAGTTTACAATTGTATTTCTATCGAGGATAAATTATTGGATGATCCGGCCCATTTACGCCATCTTGATCTTGTAGTGTTGCTTGATCCAACGCTAGTAGGCGCTGAAATTGATTATGAAGATGTTCTTGAAGGATTAAAGGATGAGGCTCTTTTGGTTATTAATACGAGTAAAAAAGATAGTTCGGCTTTTAATGAAAAATTTAAGGGGCAAATTTATCATCTTCCCGCCACACGGATAGCGTTGGATACGGTGGGGCGAAATGTTCCAAATGTAGCTATGGTTGGAGGGCTGACCAATATTTTAGACCTTGATAAAGCAAAAATGAAAATTATTTTAGAAACGAGTCTTTCAGCTGTATTTAATCCCAAAATTGTTGAAAAAAATATGATTGGGTTTGAAAAAGGGTTTAATGAAATCCAATTAATAGAAGGCTAACATGATTCTCTATCACTATCCACATTGTCCATTTTGTCAGCGAGTACGACTTTTTTTGGCGTTTAAGGGGATTGCTTATAAATCAGTACCTTTGAGTTATGATGATGAAGAAACACCTAAAAAATTAGGATTTCCCAAAATGTTACCGATTATGGATTTTGGGGATGGGAAAATTATGAATGAGAGCCTCGATATTTTGAGAGAAATTGAGCAACGACAGCCATTTCCTATAGGATTTATAGGGCCGGTTGAAGGGAAACTGCAGTGGGCTTCTATGGCGGCGGTAAATATTCCTGATTATTTCAGTTTATTGTTGCCCTGGTATCTCTACCACTATCAATCAGAGTTTAAAAAATTCCCCAAAGGAGCGGATTATTTCAAAACTTCAAAAGAGAGATCAAAGGGGCGATCTTTCACGCAGCTTAAAGCCCAAAGAGTCGAAATTTTTAATACTGCGGTTCTTCCGCATTTGGAGCCTATAATTGATTTGGTTGAAGACGCCTATTTTATCATGGGCCCAACTTTTTCTGTAGCGGATTGTGTCTTGGCGGCGGATTTGTCAGGGCTACGGATTGTACCCGATATAGCATTGCCAGTAGAGATCAAACACTATATTGAGCGAGTAGAACAACATTGTCGGTTAAGGCTTTTGGAGTGAGGGGGGAACTATAAATTAGATTGTAGTGAGAAGTGTTTTTTTTAGGTATTCGCCTATTTTCTCATTATAAAAAAAGTCAGAACTCATTAGATGAGTGCTGACTTTTTCTGGAGCGCGTGGCGGGAATCGAACCCGCATCCGCGGCTTGGAAGGCCGAAATAATAAGCCATTATACTACACGCGCGTCTCCATATAAAGAACCGAAAGAGCCAAATCATTTTATAAAAGAAAAAACTAGCGTCAAATTTTTTCATCTTATTTTTTGGTAGGGTGGTAATGATTGCTTTTTTGGGCGGGTTTGTATATGTTCAGCATAATGAAAAAATCTTGTCCTGTTGTCGCGATTATTGGTCGTCCTAATGTAGGGAAATCTACTCTTTTCAACGCCTTTCTAGGAGAACGGCGATCCATAGTTTCTGAAATTGCGGGGACGACCCGTGACAGTCTCATGGAACAGATTACCGATTTGGGGAAAATTCCTTTTTGGTTGGTGGATACAGCCGGACTTTCTGATTTTGGGAATAATACCCTTGAAAATGAAATTCAAACACAGGTGGAAGTATCTATGGAAAATGCTGATTTGATCCTCTGGGTTGTTGATGGAAATCAAGCACTAACACAAGACGATTACCAAATCGCTGAAAAACTACGAAAAGGGGAAACACCTATTCTCTTTCTCGCGAATAAAATAGATGATGGAAATGCGGACAAAACCTATGAATTATCCGAGCTTGGATTTGGGTTACCCGAAACAATTTCGGCCAAGAATAATTTTGGGTTCTGGGAATTTACCGAAAAACTACAAACAACCTTGGCGGATCTAGGCTTTACGGCGGATAGTCTTGATAAAACCGATGATGTTTCATGGATAATAAATCGCTGTTAAACTTTGT
>JALWQU010000132.1:0-892 GCA_026982915.1 Candidatus Altimarinota bacterium
GTGAGGTATTGTTCGATGGCGGTATGTCCGTCTTCCTGTGATGGTTTTATTTTGAAATCACCCCTTTCCCATAGTGTTTGGATTTCATTTAGTCCTTTTTCGAGGGTTTCTAATTCTTCTTCGTTGAGGATGCCGATTTTAGCAAGTCCTTGTGCATGGGCATGGGAAGCTATTAGGTCATAGGGCAAGAGCTTTTGGTCGTAGAGATAATCCGTTCCAACGGTAAAGGATTCAACGAGGGGGTGGAGTTCGGAGCCGGTTTGCCAGAGTTTCATGTGTATATAGATATGTTTTTTTAGAGACAGATAGCTGTCTGTCTTTACGAGAGTATCAACAGAAGTATTTCTTTATTTGAAGGGGGGTTTTACTTTTCTTTTCTTGAAAGTTTGAAATCGTATTCTCCTCGGTCATAAGCTTCTAGAGCGGAAATAATCAAGAATTTCATAGTGGCTCCTCGTGCCTTGAGTTTTTTGGTGACTCGGTCTTTGAGTGATTTATCGGGAATCGAAAGACTGATTTGTGTGGTGCTCATTTTTTTTAATATTAGATAACTATTTTTATCATACTTAATAAATAGTTTTTATTCATTTTTTTACTATCCATGCTTCATGGTGCCCCGCAATCTTTTCTAATGATCCATCCTTGATCGTAACAATAACTATCCCCTTCATCAAAAGCTAAATTAATTTGATATCCATTTAAGTTAATTATTATCAATAAAACAATGGGTATTATCACTATGCCTATAATTAATTTGATATATAATTTCATAATATTTTTGAGACTAAAGGACTTATTTTCCATTTATATGAGAAAGTTAAACTATTATTTACTCCCTCTCAATTTTCATTCTCAATTTTCATTGAACCTATTTTTTAAAAGTTAAGAGAAA
>JALWQU010000132.1:902-3471 GCA_026982915.1 Candidatus Altimarinota bacterium
ATTTTTATCCGTGTTTTACATTATAAGCCGTTTTTTGCGGAAGGTTCCAGAGTTCTATGAATCCAGCTGAGGCGTTTGAATTGAAAGTAGCTTCTTTGTTGAAAGTCGCTAAATTTTCATCAAAAAGAGAGTATTTAGAAGTAAGTGATACCACTTGGCAATTACCTTTGTAGAGCTTTACGGTCACTTCTCCCGTGACTTTTGTATTTTGTTCATCGATAAAAGCACGAATGTTGTCCATAACCGGATCAAAATATTTAGCTTCGTAAATCAGGTAAGCCCATTTTTGATCTAAAAGTCCTTTGAGCTCGTTTTCTTCTCGTGTACTGACGAGTTGTTCTAGGTTTTTATGAGCGGATATAAGGATATGTGCGGCGGGGTTTTCATAAATTCCTCGAACCTTTAACCCTACAAATCGGTCTTCAATAAGGTGGAAAAATCCTACGCCATGTGTCCCGCCGAGTTTATTGAGATCGGCAATGATATCTTTAGTTGGTTTTGTTTGCCCGTTTAAAGCTATAGGAATACCTTTGTTGAATTTAATTTTCACGGTTACGCCTTTATTTGGAGCCTGTTCGGGGATTTTACACCATTTCAAAATATTTTCGAGGGGTGGTTCTAGTTCGGGGTTTTCAATTTCACCGCCTTCACCGGTATTTCCCCACATATTTTCATCATAGGAATAAGGTTTTTTAATGGTTTGCTCGATAGTAATTCCGTGTTCCTGCGCCCACTGAATTTGCTCGTCTCGTCCCATGGCCCATTATCTGACAGGCGCAATCGTCTTGAGTTTTGGATTGAGAGTCGTGATGTAACCTTCAAATCGAACTTGGTCATTACCTTGTCCCGTGCAACCATGAGCGATCACTTCGCATCCGTGTTCTTCCGCTATTTTTACCGCGATTTTAGTGATAGCGACTCGTCCTATGGGGGTTGAAAGGGCGTATCCACCTTGGTAGTGGGCGTTGGCTTTGATGGCTTCTTCGCAAACTTGCGCCATGAGATCTTTGGCATCATAAGTGATGGCTTCGACCGCGCCCATATCAAGGGCTTTTTGTTTAATAGCGACTAAATCATCGGCGGTTTGTCCTATGTCCATGGTGAGTGCCACGACATCGGCGTTGTATTCTTCTTGAATCCATTTGAGCATGGTGGTGGTATCGAGACCTCCTGAGTAGAGGAGTAGACATTTTTTAAAGGTTCCTTTTTTAGCTTCGTGTGAAGCGACTTTTACGTATGTTTTTTCGGTGGTTTTCATGTTTTAATGGTTAGTGATTAAAGAATAACCCCGCTTTGATGTTTTAACATATCAAGTGGGGTGTTTAGTTTTGTAGACAAAAATAGTGGCCCCTACGGGCGACGACGATTAGTGAAAACAAAGTTTAGATTTTTCATTTCTTTTTTATTATTAGTGAAGTGAGGGATTGGGGCAAATGTTTTTTAGAATTAATTTTTTAGTGTAATTAGTTGAAAAATTTAGACCACCCCAAGGAATTCAAACTAGATTCGGGTTTGTATGGAATATCAATGCCTGATTGTAGCTTTAGTTCAATTTTACGATTTGGATTTCTTAGGTTTTGATTTGTACTAGAAATTTTGTATTTATGCTCGCTAGAAAGGTTTTTGAATCGGCAAGGTAATACTAATTGGTACTCTGTATTTTTTAATAAGGTTTTAGTAAGGTGTGGGAACATTAGTCGCTCATTATCACCCTGAACAATAAGTTGTAGAGGGCAATATATTGTATTTCTTCCATTGGTATCGGTGTCTTCTTGGAGTGATATGTGCCAGTCATTATCGCTCCATTGGATGTCTTTTGAAGGCTTGATACCAATACTAAGAATATTCTTTGCCTTCAGCCCATATTTGTTATGTAAAAAAGATTCTTTATTTATCCAAAAAGTTTTTTCTTTAATGAGTTCATATTGAAGTGCTTCTTTTGGTTCATTATGGACTTGGTACTGATTGGCTTGGTTATTAGTAGAATGAAGTGAAGGGGTTTTATTTAATTTCAAGAAATCATAGAGAATATCTTCGTTTCCTTCGATTAAAGCTAGTGGCAAAGTGAAAGCCAGCTGACCTTTGTCACCATTGAAACGGATCTGCTCGCCTGTTTTTTGAATAAGTTCTTTATAAACACTGGCTAATTGATTTTCTAAGCTGTTGGTATAGGCTTTCGTTTGATTTGATTGGTAGTTGAAAGTGAAATATAAACCGTCTTCTCGATAAAAAACAGAACCATGTAAATGTGGGTTTTTCAAAAATATGGCATTGAACTTTTCTTGGTAGGCTTTTAGTTTTTGTTTTTTCTGAGCATTAAGACAGTTCTGATCATTATCAACCTTGTTACAATTTAGAATGCTTTTCGTGGAAGTATTCCCTTTTTTAACTTTTTCTGAATAACGTTGATAACAGTACTCAATATTGTAGGAATCACCTTTGGTACCAAAAAGTCCCTTTATGTTCTTACAGAGTTGAATGTCTTTTTGTTGCTAATGATGCCACTGTAAAAGGGGGAACTTATTTTCCTATGACGGTGAAAAAACATTTGCGGGCCCAAGAAATAGCC
>JALWQU010000132.1:3481-4444 GCA_026982915.1 Candidatus Altimarinota bacterium
CTATTTGATCTACGAGATAAGCCTAATTGTGTTCCATGGGTCACATAATCGTAGAGGAAAACCCCGAATAAAATCGTATTAAAAATCAAAATATAGGTTATTATTTTTTTGAATTCTTTGAAAATAGAATAGAAAATAGCGATCCATAATTTTTGGAAAAATCCTCGAAAAAAATGCTGTAATAATAGTCTTGGAAAGAGAAATCCTACTATTGTTGCTTCAGTTATGACAAAAGCTAATAAAAGAGCCATTAATCCCCAAGCACGGTCGAAATCCCCCATGAAAACAGTTACTGCTAGCTTTGCAATAAAAAAAACAAGAATGGCGAGGCTTGTCCATAGAGGTAGCAAATATAATTTTTTAGAAAACTTTTCTTTTGTTTTTTCCATCAGCCAATACTCAAATCCAATGAAAATAGAGAATAAAAGAAAGGGGAGTATTATGGGTGAGAAGAATCTAGGGTCATGATAAATGTGTCTATAGTTGGAGGATAGACCTTGTTGAAGAATCAATACGCTTATGAATATGGAGCAGAGGACGAGAAATAATTTTATTTTCATGTTTTTTTTAGTTTAGAGTTTTTTAGATCTTAAGCAGTAAATTTATATTCTCAAGACATGATATCAATAAATCTTCCGAGACGGAATCAATTTTTTCAACCTGTCATTGAGATCCAAGTTTCAGTGGATAGTTCTGTAGAGAGAACTTCTTTGTGACAATTTTTAGGGGTTATTTTTCCCAAATATTGTGATAGCTTTTTTTCTGATGAAAGGATGGTCGCCATGATTTATAATTTAATGTGTTTACAGTTTGCATGGATTTTAGGTATCAGGCAAATCTTCGGCTCATTTTTTTTCGGAGATTTAGGGAAATATAAGGCAAAGTTTCCCCGCTTTTTGAAAGAGGGGAACTCAAGGGGTGTTAATTTTTTATTCAAACGCCCCCTGAATCCCCCGCTTAATC
>JALWQU010000133.1 GCA_026982915.1 Candidatus Altimarinota bacterium
ATCTAAGGCTCAAAGAGAAATCATCAAAGTATTCTTGGAACACCTGAGAGAGGATAGCCATTATGGATATGAAAAAGATAAAATCAGTCTTGCCTTGAGTAACTTTTGGTCAAAATGAGTAGGAAAGGTGCTTAAATAATGGGAGTAAAGAAAAAAATGTGTATAATTGAAGTATCAGATAAAATCTATATAATTGATGTGTTAAGTGAATTTCAATTTTCAACCTTTAATTCAAAAAAGCAATGAATCAAGACATCAACACAATCGCTATTTTATTTTTTTTAGTAGGAATATTTTTTCTCTTAAGAAATATTACAATGTACCTTAATCCAGATTCTCTTAAAAAATATATTGAGACAAGCCCCAAAGCTTCAGTGTCAAGAAAAAAATTGGGGATAGAAAAAACAATAAAATTATCAAAATTAATATTTCTTCCACTAGGAATCTTAGTCTCTATAGTTTTTATTATTTTTGGTTTTTGGAACGGGATTCTACCATTAATCAAATAGAAAAAATCATCCCAGATCACAAAAACAACCCCATCTGACTTTTTTCTGGTTTTTCCTCACCCAGTACTTCTAGGATTTTTTGCTCATCCCAAATCTCAACCGACCCAAGCGACTCCGCTTTTTTGAGTTTGCTACCCGCTTTTTCCCCAACAATCAAAACATCCAAATTCCCCGAAACCGCGGAAATCATTTTTCCGCCGTTATCCACAATTTTCTTTTTCAGCTCCTCTCGTGAAAAATGTGTAAAACTCCCCGTGATTAAGAACTTTTTTCCTGAAAACTTTCCGCCCGATACAACCTTTTCCCATCGTATCACAATACCAAGCTCTGATAACTCATTGAACAATTTTATAGTTTGCTCTTTGTGCAAAAATTGGGTAAACTGATCCGCTACCTTTTGCCCTATGCCATCAATCTTTTCCAGATTTTCAACCGAAACAGCCAAACACTGCTCTCGATTAATTTCCGTAATTTCACCAAACGTTTCTCTGAAAAAATGAGCTAATAATTTGGCATTTTCTTTCCCGACCAACCGAATCCCCAACCCAGCTAAAATCTCCCATAACAGGAGTGATTTTTTTTGTGATAAAGCCCTAAGCAGATTGGTTATTTTTTTCTGCTTAAACCCCGGAACCATTGCCAGATCCAATGGCGTTAGTTTCCAAAAATCAACCGGACTTTTTACTAGTTCAAGCGTCAACAAAGCCTCAATCGTTTTCTTTCCTAGCCCCTCAATATTGAGCATATCCGCAAAATAAAAAAGTCCCTGACGGTGTTTGCCTTCACAGTCTTCGTTTGGACAGCGAATCACCGTTTCGCTAAAGTCGAGATCCGCTTCACAGGCGGGACATTTTTGCACAAAAATAATCGGTTTTTCTGTCCCATCACGCAGTTCCACTATCGGCGATAACACCTCGGGGATGATATCGCCCGCTTTTCGTATAATCACCTGGTCGCCTATCATAATCCCCTTTTGGCGTATCTCCGAAGGATTATGGAGCGTGGCCCGACTGACCGTTGAACCGGCTAGATTGACGGGTTTCAAAATCGCCACAGGCGTTATCGCCCCCGTTCGTCCAACCTGATAATGAATATCTAGTAGTTTCGTATACTTTTCTATAGCGGGAAACTTGTAGGCCACCGCATATTTTGCCGCTTTTGCCGTATACCCAAGCCGCTGTCTAAGCGTAAAATTATGAATTTTTATGACGATACCGTCTATTTCATAAAAAATATCCTGACGCTTTGCCTCTTTAAACTGTTCACAAAAATTGATCACACTTTCTATCGTTTTGAATTTTTTATATTCAGAAGCGTATGGCAAACCTTGTTTTTCGCAGAACTGGAAAAAAGTCGTTTGATCTTTTGGCGGTTTTATCTCGGTCTTATGAAAATCAAAAACCCCTAATTCATAAAAGAAAATACGCAAATGCCGCTCGGCCGCTACCGCTGGATCCAGCTGACGAACTGAGCCCGCGGCAAGGTTCCGTGGGTTCGCATAATTTTCCGTTGGATAGTCTTTATTAATCCGCTCAAAATCCGCTTTAGTGATAAAAACCTCGCCTGATATTTCCAGATCTATCGGATCTTTCAATCGCAAAGGCAGGTTCACACAGGTCTTAATGGTGTGCGTCACATCCTCCCCCTCCACGCCATCACCACGAGTCAAGGCCTTTACCAAAACCCCTTTTTCATACCAACAGGTGATATTGAGCCCATCGAGTTTCAACTCAGCGGAATATTCCACCGTATCAGTATGGAGAAACTTTTTTACCCGTGTATCAAAAGCCTTTATTTCTTCCGCCTCAAAAACATCACTCAGGGAATACCGCCTTGTTTTATGCGTTAGTTTTGGCAACTTTCCCGAAAGTGGCACGCCCACTCGTTGTGTGGGAGAATGGGGATCGGCTAGATCTGGATAAGCGGTTTCTAGCGCGATTAAATCCTTTTTTAGTTGGTCACGCACCGATTCTGGCACGATTTCTTCATCACGGTTGAAGTAGGCTTGATTGGCCTCCCAAAGCTTTTCACTCAGGGCTTTCATCTGCTGTTTTATCTGGGTTTTAGGCATCTTATTATTTTTAAAGAAAGCCTACCCGAAAAAGGTATTTACTTCAAAAAATTGTGAGGCAAAATTTCAAGAGCTTGTCTACCATTAAAAACATATTAATTCCATCTCTCGAAAGGCCGACAAAATTAGTCTAGCCTCTTCCTCGTGAAATATCTCCCACTGCCTTCCCAACTACTTCGATTTTGTTTCCTCGCTCTTTTCGGCGGTATTTTTTTCGATGGGTTTATTCCCTACAGCCCCCTAATACTTTTAACTATCATGATAAGTCTCTGTCTTTCCTATCAATTCAGATCCCTTTACGCCTTGGCGCTCCTGATATTTGGATTAGGAATACTCTACGCCAATGGACGATCTTATCTTGATTTCAAAAATGACCAACTTCCACAATATTACGGAAAAGAAACCCAATACACGGGCTTTGTCAGTAATTTTCCCGATATCAGAGAAAAAAGTAATCGTGTTATTATTCAGATCACTCAAATTAATGAAATAAAGGCTGAAAATCTCGGAAAACTATTACTCATCTATCCTTCCGAACAATCGCTGGATTATGGTGACCTCATCACGATGAAGGCCAAATCCAAAAAACCAAAATACTTCCAAGGGTTTAATTATCCGCAATACTTGAAGCGATTTGGCGTACAAACGATCATCCGATCTAAACAAAATATAACCGTCGTATCACCAAAAACACACGGAAATTATTTCATCAAGACCGCCAAATCCGTCCGCAACTATCTCGCCAAAAATCTAGAATCAAGCCTCCCAAAACCCCATAACCAAATCGCTATGGGTATTCTCCTCGGGGTCAAAAAAGAACTGCCTGAAAAAAGCTCGCAAGACTTTAAAAACTCAGGACTTCAGCATATTCTCGTGGTTTCGGGTTTCAATGTAACTATTTTAATCGTTTTTGTCGCGTTACTACTTCGCCAATTTGGACGACGAATTATTTTTTTGGGATCACTGGTATCACTTTTTTTCTTCACGCTCATGGTAGGCGCTGACCCGCCTGTCTTACGAGCCGCTGTTTTTGGTGGTATTTGTGGATGGGCGATTGTGTCGGGACAATTCTCCGATAGCCGAAACCTCCTTTTCTTAACCGCGGTGATCTTGGCCCTTTGGAATCCGATGATGATTCAGACCGATGTTAGTTTTTTTCTGAGTTTTTTTGCGACTTTTGGGATTATCGTCGGCCTGCCGGTTATCCTTCCTTTCTTCGATTTCATAACCGATCGGTTTGAGTTACGGACTATTATTTCGGTTATCGTCGTCGCTCAAATCTCGGTTTTCCCGATTCTAGGGCTGACGTTTGGAACTTTTCCGTTTGTTGGATTTTTTGCGAATATTTTTGTCGAACCACTTATTCCTATCGCTATGTTTTTCAGTGGGATTGTTTCAATTCTGCCCTCTTTTTTGGGGAACTGGATCCACCTCATCTCCGTTCCGGCTTATCTCGTACTGGAAATAATTTTGCAAATCGCTCACTTTTTCGGACAGTTTCCGCCTATGCCGATAAATAAAACCCTCGCCCAAATAACCCTTTTCGGCGTTTTAGGTTTCTTTTTTTGGACGAGCTTTAGTCTGGTTTATCAACAAACATTTTTGGAAAGGCCTGAATAGTTCAGAAGTTCGGTTTAGTTTTTATTATTTGGCAAAGCTCATTCCTGACTAAAAATTACACTTGACGGTTGATTGTAGCCAAAACAATCACACTTTCTCTTGTAATTAAAAAGGATCTAATAAAAAAAGTGATTATAAATCCATGGTGGTATGTTATTTCCCTCATTTTTATTGCGACACTATCAACTATCTTTTTACTAAAAAAACGGAAAAAATAAAAATTGATATTCAAATTTTTTCA
>JALWQU010000134.1 GCA_026982915.1 Candidatus Altimarinota bacterium
GGGATGGATTTTGGTCCATAATAGAAAGAAGGAAAACGGATAGATCGTTTAACCAAAAATTATTTAAATTTACGGATTTAGAAAAAATAATAGCGGCCTCGTTTGGGAAAAATAGAAAAGAACTGGGGAGCTTTATGCACCGGTCGCCATCGGCTGGGGGTTTATTTGGGTTACAGGGGTATTTTATCAGTCAAAAAGTAGCCGGTTTAGCCGCTGGTATTTATTATATTGATGAAAAGAATGAGGTACTTTTTCAGATTAAAAATAAGATTCCCAAAAACTTAGAAAAAATTTTTGTTTATAATGAGGCTTCGCTTTTTGAAAGATCAGCTGGGATATTTATTCTTTGTGGTGATTTGTCACTTTCGTCGACCAAGTACGGTATTCGAGCCACTCGTTTTGCCTTAATGGACGCAGGACATTGTATGCAAAATATAGCGCTGGCAACGGAAAAATGTAAGGGAAAACTTATTCCTTTGGGCGCTATTGATGAGCCAAAAGTAGCCAGTCTTTTAGGGATAAAAAATGATTTAGAGTTTCCTGTTTACGCGGCTATTTTAGGATCTTAAAGCTTGGTAAACTCAAAGAAAAGGCGTACAGATTGATGAATCTGTCTTTTTTTAAAATCTCATTGTAAAACATAGATTATTGATTAAGGTACGGGATGAAAAAATAACCTTATAAAAAATGAAAAAACGATTACTTTTTAACCCTGCGGGGGACGACACGATCGCCAATAGAACCATTATTAAAGGCGCTACAACCGGTCTTTTTAACCTCAATGAAGTGAAATATCCCTGGGCCAAATCAATGTATCAGGTTATGGTGGGGAATTTTTGGATTCCGGAAAAAGTATCAGGACTCGGGGATGACGGGATCATGTATAAATCAACGCTTAATGAGGCTGAAAGGCGCGCCTACAAGGGCGTTATTTCCTTTTTAACCTTTCTGGATTCGGTCCAAACCGTGAATTTACCTAATTTCAATGACTATATTACCTCTCCTGAGATAAATCTTTTGATCTCCATACAATCCTTTCAAGAAGCGATTCATTCGCAGTCTTACACGACTATTTTGGAAACGGTTGTTGATGCCAAGGAACGAGATGAAATCTATTATTTTTGGCGGGATGATAAGGTGCTTTTAGAACGAAATGAATATATTGGGAATTTGTACCAAGAATTTGTTGATAATCCAACCGATAAGAATTTCTTTAGAGCGTTGATCGCTAACTTTTTACTGGAAAGTTTGTATTTTTATAACGGTTTTGCTTTTTTCGATACGCTTGTTTACGGCTCAAAAATGATCGCAACAGGGCGAATGATCTCTTATATTCGTCGAGATGAACTGACGCATGTCGTGCTTTTTGCCAATATTATCAAGGAGATCAAAAGTGAGTTTCCTGATATTTTTGATGAAGAAATGGTTTATGATATGTTTAAAACCGCGGTTGATCAAGAAATAAAATGGACCAATCATATTATTGGCAATGATATTGCGGGGATTACCAAAGAATCGACTGAACAGTACACAAAATGGTTAGCCAATGAACGGTTAGAAATGTTGAAACTTAAGCCTCTTTATCCGGATATTATGAAAAATCCCTATAAACATTTAGAAGCTATGGCGGATAATAATTCGGAAAAAACTAATTTCTTTGAGTCAACGGTGGTGAACTACACACAGTCTAGCTCGATGAAGGGCAGTTGGGATTTTTAAAAGAAACCATGAAGCATATAGCGATTATTGTAGCGGGGGGGCATAGTAGGCGATGTGGTTTTGATAAACTTTTCGCCAAGCAGTCTGATGTCTTGGTGATCGAAAAAACACTGTCTGTCTTTCAACAATCGGAAAAAATTGATGCGATTATACTCGTTTTATCGGCTTTTAATTTCACGAAAGGCACTAATTTAGTAAAGCAATTCCCCAAAATAAGCAAAGTACTACCGGGCGGTGTTACTCGTTATAATTCAGTCAAAACGGCGCTTGATTACGCTCATGCACGAGAAACGGAAAAGGCTCGTATTATTGTTCATAATGGGGCAAACCCTTATTTGTGTATTTCGGATTTAGAGCGAGGTATCGAAAAAGCTGGAGAGTCTAAAAATATTATATTTGGCTATTTTACGCCTAATTCCATGAAAAGAGTTAGGGGCGATCGTGTTATTGATTTTCTTGATCGATCGGAGATTTTTGAGACACAAACACCTCAAATATCGGATTTAGCAACTTTCAAAAAAGCCATTAGGTATTACGAAAAAAGCCTCGGGAATAAAGACAGAAGACCCAAGATCCGAGAACCTCGTGATGAAGCCGAACTTTTACACCTGATAGGGGAACTCATTTTTGTCCATACTTGTGAGCCCAGTAATAAAAAAGTTACCTATGCTTCTGATTTTGAGGTGGAACCGGTATCTACTTTTAGACCCTTTTCGGGGAAACTAAACACGAATTTTCGAATAGGTTTAGGGGAAGATTCTCATCGATTTTTATCCACATTTAATCCACAAAAACCGATTATCATTGGTGGGATTCCTTTTTCAGAAGCACAAAAGAGCTTTGAGGCCAATTCTGATGGTGATGTTGTACTACACGCCCTTTGTAATGCTTTATTGAGTAGTATTGGGGATAAAACGTTCGATACTTTTGCGGCGGATATGTGTCGATCGGGACTGACAGATTCCCAATTATATTTAGAGCGAACACAAGCCCTAATACAGGAAAAATATCCAGAATTTTCGCTTATAAATGTCATTATTTCGCTTGAGGGACAGTATCCGAAGATAGCACCAAGGCACGATGAAATGGTTACCCATTTACAAAAAATATTAGGGCTTAAGGCTAACCAGATAGGCCTCACCTACACAACTGGGGAGGGGCTTAGTGATTTCGGTAGGGGACTCGGACTAAAATGTATCTGCCAAGTATTTACTCAAAATCCTTTCTGATAAAGGATTATCAAAAAAGATTTATTTGTTGAAATTTTATCAAAAATACTATAATTTCTTTATCGGCTGAATTTATCAGACTTTCCTTACATCGTTACAATAATACCGTATTATTTCACACGCAACAAAAAATAAAAACTAAAATGAAGCTTCCTCAGGGACTCAAGTACTGGCAAGCGTGGTTCATGCGAAGCCTCAAGGAGGGGAGTGTTGGGATTTGGCGAAATGCTTTTTTATCGCTTACAACGGTTTTATTAGGAGCCTTGATTCTATTTTTACTGAATTTTATTTTTGCGATTAAGTTTTTCACGGACTATTCCCTCAAAAACTTAGAGTCGCGGGCTGATTTTACCGTGCCACTTCGTGAGGAGGTAGAGGTGTTTGCCCTGGACGGTCTAAAAAACAAACTCAATAATACCTATGATGTCACGATTGATATCTGGAAAGGCGCGAATTTTTCTACCTTTAGCGTACCGGCACGGCTGCACATAAAATTTAACGATATCACGCAGGTCGAAGCCGTTTTAGAAACCCTGCAAAAACTCACCTATGATGAAGTTATTGGAGACTGGGATCCCAAAGGGGAGCGAGACTTTGTAAATTTGGTTGGAAAACTTATGGAGATACGATCGGGAACGGAAACCGTGACGCTTTGGTTATTGGTACTTTTTATTAGTGGGGGTATTTTATTGGCCTTTAATACCTTTCGGATGATGATTTTTGCGAGACGAGAAGAAATATTTATAGCTCGATTGGTGGGGGCTACGAGTAAGTTTATTGCGGGACCGTTTTTAATTGAGGGTTTCTTCTTAGGCTTATTATCGGCGATTATCGCTATTTTTAGTTTTATTTTCATCCTTCAGAAAATAACGGTTATTCCGGCGGGTGATATATTTTTATATCTTTGGGAAAATATTTTTAGCTATGAAATTTTATCAGCGGGATTTATTGGGAGTCTTGGCGCTTGGATCGCTATCAAAAAATACCTTTATCAGCGGCTTAGTTAGGGAGATTCGGCTTTATGATGATCGGCTAAAGATTCAAGTCATAACCATCGTCTGAGTTGTCAGTTGCTAATCCTTTTATTTTGTCAATTGGCCATTTTAGTATTCCTTTGGTCGCATTCCCAAGTTTTTTAAATGTGCCCTTATCTAGCTCCGCTTTAATTCTTTCTACATCGGTCTCTGGATAGAGTTCTACAAGTTTATCTATGTAGCTTTTGATTAGTTGTAGATGGGCTTTACCGTCTTTCTTTCCTTCCATCATGGGCTGGATAGCCGCATCAGGAACCTTGAGATCTTCAAATAAACTTTTAGCTTTTTTTCTAGCAGAAAATCCACCCAAGGTAATAGTATGACCCGCCTTTTTTAAAATACTAAAAGTAAGTCTAAAAGGAAATTTAATAAATTTCTTGATATCACCCTCAGAGACACTTCCATCAAGGATTGTGTTCAGGGTCTTCTGCATTAATAGAAGTCTCTTTATG
>JALWQU010000135.1 GCA_026982915.1 Candidatus Altimarinota bacterium
GGATATCGATACGGAATAGTCCAAGAAAAAACCGACGCGCAAAGATACAGCTATATCAAAGTCGAGGAAAAGGGCAAAACTTTATGGATAGCCTCTCGGAGAATAAACGCGAAAAACGGCGACACGATTTTGATGGCTGCTTCAAGTTCATTCAATGCATCTTTTCGACTTACCCGCGCAAAAAAGAAGACAAGAAAAATAAAACTTTCTCTTTTTCCTATTTTGCCTTGATGATGGAACCCGCCCACGCCGGCTCAGAAAAGGAAAAGATTTTTGGAAATGAACTTGACTTTTTGGTTTTCTTTGCTATATTAGAATTGGGGAGGTTAAACAACGCCAAATTTTGACGAGTTAAATGAGTCTTGTATGATACATAAGGTGGATTTTCTATTGTTCGCAAGGAAGCAACCGGAGAAAATAGAGAATGATAACGTTTAAAAATATCTCTGATGCAAATATGCGACAGAATACAAAAAAGCCTCTACTTCCGTTTTGAACAATCTGAGAGACGCACCAAAATTTTATTATGGAACGCTCATCGAGAGGAGGATATATACGAACTGTTTTCGTATACCCCAAAATTGTAAGCGTATCCGAACATTTCGGATATGAACGAGTTAGGCGACAAACTCTAGGAGGAAAATGAAAATGAATTGCATATTTCATGACAAAATAAGTGAGTTTATTAAACTAAATGCCAATGATCTTCTTGATGTATTTACAGAAAATTTTAAACTTGTTTATGGTGAATCTCCTGGGATTGAGCAAGTAAAGGCATGGGAATCGTCAGTTGTGTATCTACAGGAGGCATTAAATAATGTTGATCTCCATAATCTAACTATAGCTTTTGAATACAGATTACCTTTTAGCAATGAAAGAATAGATCTTTTGATATTTGGAAAAGATAAAAGAGGCAACCCTAAGGTTCTCATTTTTGAGTTAAAAGGGTGGAAATATGCGGAAGAAGAAACAGGATCGGATTTCATTGTTAATAGTGATATTGGGAAAACAGTTCACCCTGAATATCAGGTTGAAAACTACGCTGGAAAAATACGATTCTCCCATTCAGAAGCAGATAAGTTTGAACTTATCCCAGCAGCTTTAATGTATAATGCAGAATCTAAACACATTTCCTTGAACTTCAAAAAAGTAGAATATTTTTATAAAAACGATGTTCAGCGTGTTAGATCTTTTATAAAATGTGAATTAGAGTATCCTTTGGATGACATTGATGTTAATAAATTCTTAAATGGCGATTACATACAATCAAAAAAATTGTTTGATGCCATCAAAGATCATTTTGATGAAATAAAAACTCAAAGCTATCTGACCTTAGCAGAGAATGGTTGGGGTTTATCTACAGAGCAGTTGGAACTTATTGAAGAAATCATTAGTGATTTCAAACAAAATAGAAGCAATGTGGCTTACCTTATACAAGGAGCTCCGGGATCGGGTAAAACTTTAGTTGCCATTCATTTATTACTTTCCACTCTTGCCGAAGAATATCAGGTAATCTTAGCTTACCGAAATAATAGACTAATCAATTCTATTAGAAACATTTTTGATTCCATAGAACGTGGCCTTAGCAATCCCATTAAATTTTATTCTGTTGGGCCTCGGGCAGGATTTAGTGGGGTGGCAGAAAAGAATTTTCAAGGTCCTTTATTTGATCTAGTAATTTACGATGAAGCCCAAAGGATGAGAAAGGAGAACATAGAATATGCTTTACAGAGAGGAGAAATAACAGTTTTCTTTTATGACGAAGGACAAATACTTAATGCAGAAGAAGAAGGCTACGCAAAAAATTTTATAAATGAAGCAAAAAACCTAGGGTTGACCATAAAGCAAAGAATTCTTAAAGGATTCTATAGAATAAAAGGGGGGGCTCAGTACCATAAGTTTGTTGAGATTTTTCTAAAGAATCCTGAGAACATTTCGCTAGATTTAATTATTCCATGGAAACACAATTACGAATTTAAGGTATTCAATGACATAGGAGAATTCATTTCAACCCTAGAAGAAAAAAGAGAACAAAAATTTAAAGTGGCTCTCATAGCGGCTTTTACAGAATCACCAGGCGATTTAAGAAACACATACTCTATCAAAAATCTCAGAATAGGCTACCCATTATACTCTGGTTTTGATCTTTACAAAGATTTCAATAAAAAAATATACTGGCTTATGGATCCCAGAAATGACTATGTGCCTTTTTGGGTTGGAGGAGAATCTAACAAGCTAGAGAAATGCGCATCAATATATGGATGCCAAGGGTTTGAGACAGACTTTGCAGGAGTAATATGGGGAAGAGATTTCGTATATCGTGATGGGAAATGGGAATTGGGGAGCGATTGTGAGGATAACATAGGTAAGCCTAGTATAAAGAAAATTATCGCACAAGCAAAAAGAGGAAATATAGAGGCAAAGCAACTTGCTCTCAATTTGCTAGTTAATCGCTATAGAATTTTCTTGAGTAGAGGTATAAAGGGAACTTACATATTCTGTGAGGATGAAAGAACTGCCCAGTTTTTGAAGGAGATGTATGAAGAGTTCGTCGCCTAACAAACGGGTATCTGGTTCCGTCCAAATCCTTCGCCGTCGCTTAAGACTTTAGTCACTCCCCGCCGTTAGGCGTAATCGGATTTTATAGGATAGAAAAATTTTCGCGCCTTGAAAAGCGCTAGCCGCTTAAAAAAACGGTTTTTAGTATAGAGAAGACGAACCGCCGCCGAGAAAATATCGGCAAGCTCGAATCGGACAAAATGCCTATTTTTGAGCGACGAAAATTAACAAAGGAAGGAAAAATCTAATGAAATATTTATTTCTTGCTTTTCTCGCGGCGACGATTTTAGTTTCTTGTCAAAAAGGAAGCGAAAAAATCGATTTGCCGGCGGGATATCGATACGGAATAGTCCAAGAAAAAACCGACGCGCAAAGATACAGCTATATCAAAGTCGAGGAAAACGGCAAAACTTTATGGATAGCCTCTCGGAGAATAAACGCGAAAAACGGCGACACGATTTATTATTCGAAGTTTTATCCGATGAAAAATTTCGAGAGCAAAGCCTTGAACAAAACTTTCGATTTGATTTATTTCGTCGAAGATTTATCGTTGGATAAACCGACCGCGTCGGCGCGTCGCGAAAAAAATCCTCATCCAAAAATCGAACTCGGGGGGAAGATAAACGTTAAAATCGAGCCCTTGCCCGACGGGTACACGATTAAAGAGATTTACGAAAAGAAAGCGGAATTAAAAGGGAAGAAAATTAAAATACGCGGAAAGGTTACGAAATTTAATCCTTCGATTATGAATCGAAATTGGATTCATATTCAAGACGGCACCGAATACAAAGGCAAGTTCGAAATAACGGTTACGTCGCAAGACGTCGCGAACGTCGGAGACGTAGCGGTAATCGAAGGCGTTTTGGCGACCGATAAAGATTTTGGCGCGGGATACGTTTACGACGCCATAATAGAATACGCGAAAATAAAGCGTCAAAGCTCTTCCTCGGGCAAAAGCGTTCAACTCTAGTTAAAAAATATCGCTTTTCATTGGAAAAAAAGAGCGAGCGACGAAAAACTTATTTTGTTTCGAACGAGACAAGACGTTATTTCTAGCGCTCTCTAACGAATTTAAAAGTTTTTATTTCGCGATCGAATATTATTCTTCCAAAATATACGCCGGGAGCTAGGTTGGAAACGTCGAATCTTAGGAGATTGTTTCCGCCAAAGACTCGCGGAGCGAACGAGGCTAACTCGACCCCTTTTAAGTCGAACAATTTTACGGAAGCGAATCCTTCGCGGGAGAATCGCGCCCAAATTTTTCCTTCGTCGTTCCAGAGGTAAAATTTTAGCGAGGGGTCGCTTCGCTCCGTTTCTTCGGCGTTGGAGAATTCGCCCGCCAACTCTCTAATAGCGGACATTTTGTAATTTCTGTCCGGGTTTGCGTAATCGTCGGTTAATCCCCAACAGCCGTATCTGTTGTAACTCGATTCAAGATCGAAATAAAGAGCCAATCCGCCTCCTATGTCGAACCAAGCGTCGGCGTAGTTTTTAATAATAACGTTTTTGAAGCTTTTTAGTCGGTGCGTTTCGATTTGATTGGCCAGATTTTTCTTTTGCCCGTTCGAAGGAAAAGCGGGGCCTCCTTCGTAAGCGAGGCAACCGCCGGGCAGTTCCCAATTTTTCGCTATGGCGATATGAATAGGGCGATAAAATTTATAAGAATCGTCGGAAATTTGCCTTTGCAGCTCGTTTAAAGCTCCTTGCTCGATTTTTTCGGGCGAACCGTTTGGGTTGGTCGTTCCAAAATAAGTCGCGATCGCGATTCCGTAAACGTAATTTTTGGGAGGTCCGAATTTTTCGTTTATGTAATTTAAATGGAGAATGTGGCGTTGCGGGTA
>JALWQU010000136.1 GCA_026982915.1 Candidatus Altimarinota bacterium
GTTCATGGGAAAAAGGGTGGTAAATTAAGGGTTTTCGTTCTTTATTTTACTCGCTTTTTCCTTTTATTTAAGCCTTTTTTTAGGTTTTTTGTTTTAAATTCTTAAGACTTTTAAGTCCTGTTACTTTGTCATAAGTTGTTTTTCCTGTTCCCATAACAACTTCAACCACTCCAATCTCGTTCAAAACCCCCTTAAACACCGTTCCATCTCCTGTAGCGAATTGAGCATCCTCATCAAGAGTCATTGCATCAACAATATCTTGAATCGCAATCTCAAAAGCTTTTGGATCTTCCTCATTCATCTCTTCAGTAATAGTCGTTACTCCTGCTAATTTTTTACAATTAAGAAGTAGTTTACCGAAAGATGATTGACTATGTGTAATCGCTAAACCTTCGTCCACCCAATACACAACAGCGCCACCATTGGCTTTTCGGATTTTTACTTCTTGACTTGAAACCGTTCGAAAATCACAAACTCTTCGGGCCACGCCTGATTTTTCTGCTACTCGAATGATTTCGGCTTCAATTTCCGTATCAACCAAAACACCACCGTCAGCATCCGTCCCAGTGTTCAAAGCTTTAGCACAAGAGCTCAAAGCTTCTTGCGTTCGTCCTTGAGCGATAAGCTTCATCCCTTTGACGAATTCTTTTCGCTTTTCTTTCATTTCAGAATTCTCCGCTTTCATCCAACCACCTTTTGCGGTTAGTTTAGCAATCTTTTCTTCGAGTGGAGCGATAGCTTTTTGGGCGATTCGTTCCGCTTGAAGTTCTGCCATTTTTTCAAGTTCTCCAGCCGTTGTTTTGACCTCTTGCGAATCAAACTTTTTCTTCAACGCTGAAAGATGATCTAGTTCTTTTTGTTCAAGATCATCAAGAGTTGAACTTTCTTTTAATTTAAGAAGTTCTTCAAGCCGTTTTTGTTGTTCTTTTGTGAATTTCATAATGTTTTAAATTAGTGATAAATAAATATTTCGCTTAAATTCTCCCGTGACGAATCAGTAACTGTTCAGCGATAAGAGGGGCTTCCTTTTTATCGCTTGGCGTAGCAGGATCTGCTGTCTTACGTCTTTGGTTATCCTCGCCATCACTCGTATCATCAAAATCTTTAACCTCAAAAGTACCGCAAATTTTTTGCGTTACCTGTTCCACCATCTTCGCCTCATCTTCTGAATCAACGGTCCCAAAATGCTTTCTGATTTTCTTAAAAGCGTTTCGGTAAACCTTTAAAACACTTTTTAAATTATTCAGCCGTTCAAGGTTTTTTTCTTCTTCTGATAATGCCTCAACACTCTCATCTTCATCTTGAATCTCTTTTTTTAGAGCCTCGGCTTGATCTTCGTCAATAAGTCCTTCTTCAAGCATTTTTACCACCGCTTGAGCATTAGCAGGAACGCCGACAAAAGAGTACTCATACACTTCAATCTTCGTCCACACCCAAACAGATTTGCCTTCAATTTTCCGCAACTCACCGTCTTTCCCGATGAATCCAACAGAAATATATTTTACACAGTTCTCTTTTATCTTGGTCCACAGATCTTCTTCAGCCGTGGAAATAAAGCACTTCGCACAAGTACGAGGCACCCCATCTTCGCCTGTATCTTTCCACGCTTTCAGGTGATCCCCAACCGTTGATTCGACATCGTACTTATGGTTTTTTTGCACAGAAATAGAATCAGAAAAATCCAGTCCTGACTGCAAGATAATATCCCCGTCTCGGTCTTTATGTTCTGTTGAGATAATAACCTCAACCGTTCGAGCATCTTCGTCAACGCCTTTCGTCTGAAAGGTAAAACTTTTATGTATTTTTTGGAGTAATTTTTTTTTCATTATAAAACGAATGAAGTTTTTATTCATTCGCTTAGCTCTCCTTTGTTTTTAGTATAGTTAATACTATACTTTTTGGCAATATTTTTTATTCAACATACTTCTCAATCACCCCCATAAACTGATACAAAGGAATGGTCTCCCCACCATTTATCATTATTTCTAGCTTAGGATCTGTTGTAATTCCTTTAGTTTTCATTTTCTGAGCAAAAACCTGCCCCCATTCGGGAACTCCCTTTATTATCAATTGTTCTTTTGATCCATCATCTTGAAAATGATTCCAATCCCAATCCCACAAAATCCCTCCACAATCAATTCCATATTTCTTCGCAATTTTTGCGGAAGTTTTCCAACGAGAGGATCCTGCACGAGGAAACGCCTCTCCTGTTGTAAAATGTAAATCAACCGCCACCCCATCTTGATGATTCGAATGCTTAACCTTAGATTTACCTGTTCTATAAAGATATAATTGTCTCTCCGCTGTCCTCAATGTTTCATGAGGAGCCATAGGATCTATTTTTTTCATCTCCCTTAAAAAAGCTTTTACTTTCTTTCTAAAAAGAGGAGAAAGCTTTTCAATATCACGAATTGGTTTAATATTAGTCATTAGTCTTGAAGTTTAAGTTATAAGGTTTCCCTTTGTTCGTGAGCCAAGAACGACAAGAGTGTTACTCTAACTCCGCTTCAAAGATAATATCTTCCGCAATCCCGATCAGACGCAGATAAACAGGCCGAAGTAATTTGTAGTGTTCATCACGAGCAATTCTTCTCAGTTGTCGGATATTCATTTTATGAAACCCAAGCGTGCCCTTTGATTGTTTCGCTCTATCGCCTGAAAAATTAAAACGCTTTCGTCGGTCTTCTCTTACGAGATCAGCTACATCATCCAGTACCTCTATTTGTTGAGGTGTAAAATTCGGATTCGATAAAATTTCGGTCATTTTCTTTATAGGGTTAAAAATTAAAGATTTTTTTGTGCTTTTTTGAGTCTTAAAAATATTTTCCTCGGCAATGGAACCCCAAAAAAGCTCAAGTGTTCCAGTATGGATATTCCCTCGTTTATCGCCAAATAAGCGACAATCAAGGCTTTGAAGTTGATAACATTGTCCTGTAAAAGTTTACCAAGCCCACTCGCAGAAAGGACCACATCCAAGAGATGCCCCGTGATAATCGCCACGCCGAACAAGATGAATTTAAAAATTCCCCGTCGCATTTCTCCGCTATCAATATCCTTTTTTACGAAGGCCACGAGAAACCCAAAGACAAAATCAAGAATCATCAAAACAAGTAGTGCCAAGACCTCTGACCCAAAGCCTCCAAAAATAAAAGACAGCCCTGACATCAGAAAAGCCCCTAATATTTTTATGAATTTATAGGAAAATAGTTCGTGTAAATAATAAACAAAAATAGCCTGACCTTCTGATGAATTCATTTTTTTATTTTGTTAGTTTTTTTAGTTTCGCAGGGGTAACAAAGTGAGCCGACTCACCACAAAATAAACAAACTTCTTGCAAGGCTCTGCAAACGATCTGAGAGCAAAACCAGTCACCTTTTCGGTTGATATTGAAGTTTAAGAACTGAGCGAAAAAAATACCGATCCAGTTATAAGCCTGCCCATTCTCTTTTGTGCAAAATTCTTGGATCTTTCGTTCCTGTTCTTCGGTAACCTTTACCTCTACAAAATCCCAGTGTTTAGGATTCCACTCGATAACTTTAAACCTCGTCCCACCGTCACATTCAGAAGACGAAAACGCCACATTGTTCGAAAAAACAAGCTCAACATGTGAGTACTGGGCTTCATTTTTAGGATGACCGTCCCAATATCGTTGTTTGATTCGGATCAACCGTCCAAAGAAGGTCTTTGATTTTTTGTAGAAGGCAATTTTCATGATCATAATATTATTCGATTACGGGTAACTCTTTGCATCGGCAATTTATGGTGTTATGAGGACTCGCTGAAAAATCGTTTGGATGATTTAGGGATTCTCCCCCCACCTCAAAAGGCTTATCAATATCAACGATTTGTCCGTCTGCCTCAGCGTGTTCGGGTCGTGTTCGACCGTCCTCAACTGACAACCACTCCTTTTTTTTCACGCCGGATTCGGTATACGCCTCATGCGTTCTCAAACTCAAAGCTCGACCTGTTTCGGTTCGAGAAATAGTCTTGAGTCTGTAGCCTTTTGCATCAGCAAAAACCCTTTTCACCCTTCGCCCAAGCTCGGCTTCACTTTCTCCGGCCTCGAACCCATTGACAAGGTTTACCTTTACCTGATCCCAAGTAAATTCATTCACCTGTGAAGCAAAAGCCTGTACTTGGTCCTTGATGAGTTTCGAGAGTTTTGGCACTTCAAAGGTCTGCTCAAGCCCCAACAAATCAAAAGCATTTTGCCCTTCCTCAACCGCAAACCCCAAAAGTATTTGCTTAAAAACATTGAACTCTCCTGTGTCTTCGGGGTTAATATTCAGATCATCTGAATAATTTTTGTGTGATTTCTGCTTAAAATAATCTTTCAGATTCTTCAAAACCTCCTTTTCTTGCTTTGAAAAAATGGGCTTCAAC
>JALWQU010000137.1 GCA_026982915.1 Candidatus Altimarinota bacterium
TAATAAGGCGGACCACGTCCGATTGTGCATTTGTCTGAACATCAAAAACCGTGCCGGTTACTTTTATATCGGCGTAGGGCGTTTTTACGGTAAATTTAGATTTATCACTTTTAAAGGTGTCTTTATTGGCCTTTATCCAAACCTCACCACGAACAAGCTCCAATTCAATCGTTCTTTTTTCCGCCGAACTTTCCTTTAGAGCGAGGACCTTTACCTCCGTATCACTATTGAGAAACAGCGTATTGCCATCAAATATATCAAGGGAGGCTTGACTGTTGCGTTGCGTTCGAATGGTCTCATTGGGCCAGAGTTTTTGGGAAGAAAAAGCCAGACTCCATGATTTTGTTTCAGGCAATAAAAATTCCGCACGGCCCTTTAATATCTGAACCTCAGCACTAGAGGACTCGCTTTGTATATTGGAAAAGAAAAGCGCGAAAAGATTAAAAATACCCCAAAGGATAAACCCTAAAAGTCCTAAAAATAAAATAAGGGAAAACGGATTTTTTTTCTTTCGTCCGTGATAGATTGATCGTCGTCGTTTATTGCGTGGTATCATTTTAGGCTTATTTTGCTCAAAAATAAGGGTTTGGCAAGCTCTTTTTTTTGGAGATCGTTTAATTTAGTGGTATGCTTAGGGTTGAGTATATATTTTATCCACAATCATGAAAAACAAAAACATTATGGCTTTCGCTTTGCTTATCTCAGTCGTTATTCCTTTTGTTCCCGTACAGGCGACAATTAGTAGTGTCGATTCGATCGGGACAAAAACATCGGGGGATTATGTCTCTTCTGGGGAAGTTAATAGTATTATTAATACCTTAAAGGGGTTTTTCTATGATGATAATGGAACCCCTGATAATGGTGACGATAGGATCGGTGTTCTGAATGGGGCACCACAAAAAACACTAGATGTAGAAGGAGATATAAATTTTAGTGGGGATCTGTATAAAAATAATGTATTATTAGAGTTAGGAAAATGGACAAAGAATGCATGGGGAATTTATTATGGATTAAATTTAGACGGATCGAATATTGAAAATGTGGGAATCGGAGCAGAGGCGCCGAGAGGGAAATTACATATTAGCGTGAAAGCTTCAAATCCGCGGGTACCATTATTGATTTCTAGAGAAGGGGCAACGGTTTCTGGAAGTGCTATAAATAATGACTTTGAGGTAGCGATTGCATCCGGCAATAAGCTGTGGGGGATTGATGCGGATGATAGTTTTAATATTGGAACAACGAGCAAGCCCAACTTATTAGTTATAGATCCTGAGGGGCGTGTGTCGGCGAGTAATCCGGTTAATGCTGATCATTTGGCGACGAAAGCTTATGTGGATCAGCAAGTTTTAGCTTCGGGGGGTAGTACGGTTTCAGTTTCGGCTTCAGGTATAAGCGATGGTTCGGGGCAGTATTTTTACAACGGAGGCGATAATCATTTTTGTCAGTCCTTAAGAGTGGATTCCTTTGGGGAAACAACTATTCGTAATATAAATTCTTTTGAAAAATGTGCGTCTAATACCATTTGTGCTCAAGATGGAAGCTGTAGTCTTGTGGGCTATGATACGGCTCGGGAGTACTTGGAGTCCTTATTTAGTTCCAAGGGTTGGGTTAAGGATGGAGAATTCTATAGATTTACTGACACTGATGGAACAAGGGTGGGTTTGAGTATGGGCTTAGTTAGTTCGGGTGTTATAACTTTTATGGTTGGTCGTCAACATCTTGTTGGGGGTGATGGGAGTTTTATTAGTGATAATTTGTCTAATGAGGGGGGGCGTCACATTTGCAACTTGCTTGGTTTTGGGTATCGAGATGGTACCGATCCTGTAATGTCTGTTGCAGAATGGAATGGAAGTAGTTGGTCTGAATTGAGAGGATCTTTAAGTGTGGGATGGACGCCTGGTAATCCTTCTACTAATCCTGTGTATACTGGGGGAGTGTGTACATTTTAGTAACGGGTAAAAGAAATGAAAAAAATAAACAAAATTCTATTAGTAATGGCTATGATTATGCCATTCAGTCTTGTTACGGCCAGCGGCCTGGTAATTAAGGACTTTGTCCCTCCGAGTGGGGGGGGTATCTTGCTAGAAAGCGAGGTCCTCGCACCGTTAACGCTTTATTTCTACAGAGATACGAATAAAGATCGTCTAGTAGGAGCGATTACGCCCGTGAAGTCGATGGGATCGGTTAGGAGACTTGTGTTTGATATTACGGCCCCCAATGAGGTCGTTTTACAATCATCAATTATAGAGCCTATTCCGGTGGATAAGATGGGAAATATTCCTTTCGATCTAGATATAAAAGAGGCGATCATTTCCAAGGATAGCGTTTTGCGTGCTCGATTTATCGATAAGCACGGTAAGATTGTAGGAGAGGGTACGAAAATTATTGGTCTACGGCAGGATAAGGCTAAAGTGGTCTTGTCGGGTCTTGAAATAGATACAGAATCTAGTATAGTGCAATTTAAAGCCCAGAATCAACAACCAACGGATTTAACGGTAATACCTTTTTTTCGTCTTTATGATGAATCAGGTATATTAATACCGACGAAGTTTACCGTCCAAAACCTAATACTAAAAACACAAGAAGCTTCAACGGTTTCTATTTCGTTTAATTCGGTACTAGAGCCAGGTCTTTATCAACTAGAAGCTGGTTTCATTTTGAAAGATGGAAAATCGATTGGAGGGTTATTACGGCAGAACTTTTTAATAGACGGAACCTTTGTGATTATCGATCAATTCTCATTTGATAGAACCGCTATGAAAGATCGTCATTTCAAGCTCACCTTGAAGGGGCGGGTTCATAATCCTCGTGAATTAATGGCGAAAATAACGATTGTTCAGAAAATAGATAAAAAGACGCTAAAACCCCTTGTAAAAGAAATACCCTTATCTATTGAGGGGCAAATCTTTCAAGGAGCATTAGATTTGGAAGTTGATAAAAAGGTTCAGTCTTTGGAAGTTCGAGGCGAAGTTTTAGGCAAGACGAAAGTTCTAGCCTATCAGTTCCCAAAGGCTGAAGTGTTACCAAAAATAGAAAAAGACAATGTCTTTAGAGGGGATCAGAGGTTTGTTGGGGCCCCCGTGCGAGAATCCATATCAGGGAATATAAACCATAAAATCTATTTGATAGGCGGGGGAATCCTGATTCTTTTATTGGGGCTTGGGTTTTGGTTGATTCGTATTTATAAGTCTAAAAAATTCTAAATGTTAAAGGGTAAGAATCGATTTTGGATGATACTGTTGATTATTATTTCTAGCTTCGGTTTAAATAATTTTATTGTCTTAGCCGAGCCATCACCCGTAGTCAGTAAAGCCTACTGGTCTTATCCTCAAGAAGGTCAATTTTATAATCCCAAAGCCACAGGACCGGAAGCAAACTTTGCTAAAATTCCCTTTAGAATACGAATTTTAGACGATCTTATAGAGGCTTCTGATCCGCTTTTTAAACCCAATAATAAAAAACCTAGCTCGGTATTATTACGCCTGACAAAAGATGGTACGGATGGGTATTATGCGCCGAATATAAATGATGTAACGATAACTGACAATATTCAGTTGGATTTCGTGATTGATTCAGCAATAGATACGCTCGTTGATGGACAGTCTCTAGGGACATTTTTAACCGATGGAACATGGCAATACGAATTATCTATCTGTATGAATGGGATTGATACGCAATGTGCGGGAGGGGAACTCTATCAATCAGCCCCGCGAACCTTAAAAATTGATACCACGCCACCGGATGTAAGCTTCAAATACGATGAAGGTTCTACCCAAGAACCTCATATGCCACAAGTGCGTGCGATTACATGGGGTACGTCTTGGACAGGGGTAAAACCTACTACTTTCGTAGTAAATTCTTTATACGCGCTTATTAAGGATTTTAAAGATAACATACTTCCACAGATAGTACCTGTTGAGATGAATCCTGAAGAATTAAGGGCAAAACAAGTAGCCGAGTACGAACTATTTCAAAAAAGCCGAGAAAAGGATCAACTTATTGAAAAATTAACGCAGATCGATGATCGTATTGAGACCACTAAAAATGCTATTGAAGCCTTTAATGAGATAGATATTGAAAATAATTTAATACAATCCGTGCAACTCTCTGGGTTTCAGGAGGAACTTTTAGGGCAAAATCATGGAAAGGATACGGTAAGCCTATCACCAAATACGAGTGTAGAAACTCTTTTAGAGGTTTCGAATCCCAATTATGGACTCATGGAGCAAGCTGAGCTGATTCGACAAAGACTTTATGGTCCAACAGGGGAAGTTGGAAACCAATCAGGACTTATAGGCGCAATAGAA
This sequence comes from Candidatus Altimarinota bacterium, assembly GCA_026982915.1. GTDB lineage: Bacteria > Patescibacteriota > Gracilibacteria > UBA4473 > UBA4473 > JALWQU01. The sequence continues at coordinate 4,308 of JALWQU010000137.1, forward strand.
AGCCTAGAGCAAACCGTAACGGCGCCACAAGTAACCCTATCAGTACCCCCTTCTTTTGTGCCGCTGGAAGGGAAAAGTCTCCCCGCTATTATTATTAATAAAATGGAAGCGGTAAAAGCGATTAAGGCTACTTCTAAAAATAAGACAGATCATGTAGACCTTGAAATAAGCTGTGATGATCAAGGCGGAAGTGGTTGTGGTCAGGCTATTTATCATTTGGAAATAAACGGTAATTTCTGTGATGACGCAACGGTTTGTGATACGACGGGTACTCGAAAAATAAAAATCTGCGACAAGGTCGGAAACTGTATTGATCCAGAAACACATCAGAATATTATCGATTGGTATGATGCGGTAGCCCCTGGGGTGACACTTCCAACAAGACCTTCTAGTACGGTTTCTACGGGAACACCTCTACAGTTTGATCTTTCAAACGGGTTGTCGGAAACAGACTTTGACAAGATTGATCTTCGACGAAAAGATTCCTTATCGACTGAGGGAAGAACGCTTAATGATGATTTTAATGAAGATGCTTGTGGAGCAAATTCAGATTCACCACTTGTAGCCAAGGGGGATGTATGCCTTGAAAAACAACAGGTCTGCATAACCGATAATATGAAACAAGGAACGATTGATAATGAGGTGGGGGGAAGCTGTGTTGCCAATTGTCCTGATGGCTATATTGAAAACGAAACGGGTATATGTGTTCTGGCTTGCAGTCGAAGTCGGCTAAGTTTTTGCCTCCCCTTTAAGACGGATGGCGCTAGCTGCCTGCGAGATGCCAGTAGCTGGATGCCAAAAACCGGTACAAAACCTTTCATTCAGACCAATAACTGTGGTGATCAACGACAAGCCCCTTAATTAACTTTATTTTATGACTTTTTCTTTTCATCGAATCTTTATATTATGGTTATGGGTAGGGCTTCTGCCGACGATAACCTTGGCACAAAGTCTTCCCGGGACGGGGATTAACTGGTCAGGATCAACCATGCAGATTGACTTCAAAAAACATTCTACAGCGGTACCCGACTCAACTTGTTTTCAGTCCTTTTCCCCGACTACTTGTACACTGAAAGCCGGTTATGACACCTGTGTTATAGAGGATTTAGAAACCTTGGGCTACTCAGATCTCACGCCAAACCCGGAAATTACGGATTGTTTCAAGGAAGCCGGAAAATATGATATTAAAATTAGCCTCACTGATTTTGCGAATAATACCTCCGTTCTCACCGAATCACTAGACATTGTATCGGGGACACCAGACAGGGCGTTCTCTGATTTCACGGAGACAAATTGCGATGACCTTATCGCGAATAATCACTCGGCATGTACACTGATACTTAGTATCAAGGACACTTATGGAAATCCAGTTACGCAACTAGATGGCGCAACGGGTAAAATTTCCTCGGACTCCATTTATCCGTTAGACGCTAATAATATACGCAATAACGGGGCTATTAGTTTTCGTAACGGATTGCGCCTATTATCAGGGGGAGTTAAAATATTATTGGGGAATAGTTCAAATCCTAATACTTTTACGATTCATTCGAACAATGGGGCGATAATGGCGTCTTTTGAGCTTACGGCACTAGCTCCTTCGATTGAAACCGTGGCGCAATTTTTAGGAAAGGTCGTGGAACACACAATTGATCTAGAAATACAACTTCCCACCGTTAAACCCGATGGAACGCTTGATACGGGGCATCTTATTACCTTTTTTGATGGTAAATTTTCGCCACAACTGACCTTTAATCCTATGGTGAGTAACACAATTGATCTTTTAGGGAATGAGTCACAAATGCTGATCGGAGAATCAATTCCTTTTAATATTATTCGTAATTTTGAAGAAGTAGTCGATATACGAGCTATAAAACAATCTATCCGCCATCACTTTCTTCCGTCAGCATTGGTATTTACGGAGTCTTTTTTTGATTCTGATATTACTTTTTTTGACACACCTAGTAAAGAGTCTCGTACAAATGAAACACCACCTGTAACGAATCCATCAATAACACGGGCAACGCTTGACTTGAATGGTACGACGTTTGATGATGCGGGGGATAAGCTCTCTTTTTCGTCTATTATTGAATACAATTTAGACGGCAAAAAAATAAACTATCCAGGGGCGGCTCTAGGCGCTGGATTTGGAGGGGATTGTGATGCTGACACCAACTGTAATGGGGTAACTATTGATGTGAATATTGTTGGAGCCTCTATTGAGGGGTTGGTGTTAGGCAATGAAGATAACCTTGTTTTTGTCGATCATGACACGAATAATGGTGGGTTTCTCGAAGAAGCCGCGTTGGTGGGAACCGATAATACCAAGGATATTCGTAGTGAAATATTTGAAAATGCGCATCGAATAACTCGGAACTTAACGCCTAAAACGGGTAATCTGGAGGCTAGTTGGTTTAGTAATACCGATGTTGTTTTGGTTGAGGGGGATCTAATACTTGACAGTGATTTTACAGCCCCATCGGGAAAGAAAACCCTCGTGATTAAGAACGGGAACTTTATTGTCAGAAAGAATATGAATTATACTGATACGACAGACTCCTTTGGCGTGATTCTTATCAATGACAAGGTGGAAACTTTTCCAGAAAAAGGGAATCTCTTGGTCCAATCAGATGTACATAAAATCGTAGGGACTTACTTTCTAGAGGGAGCGATTATGACCAATGATCAAGACCCAAATACAACAATTTATGATTTTGTAAGAGCTGGTACTTATCTTAAATCAGAAAATCATCAATTATTACTAGAAGGAACCTTGCTCTCGCATAATACCCTCGGGGGCAGTTATGGACATGTAGATAAGAATTACATAACTCCTTGGGGGGAAATAGCTTCACTTAAAACAAAGAATGATCCAGGCCTGACTAAGTGGTTTCTAGAATTAGGAGGCGATATTGACGCTAATCGTTTACAAATTGCTTCGGCCTACGACCTACACCGGATACGAGAATATTTCCCATTGAGTGATCCGTTGACAGGTTCTCCTACGAATGGCGATAAATGTGTCTGTACAGGTGGTGGCTGTAGTGCGAGTAATGCTTCAAATTGTGATAAAAACCATCAGGCGTTTGTAATTCGGTATGACTCACGAGTCAAGCTGTTACCACCACCAGGGTTTAGTACAATTCAGACCATTGCTCGATAAAAATAATTTGAAATAATCCCCCAAAAAACAAGGATGATTCCTCTCCTGGCAAGGGGGGGCTAGGAGGGGTATAGAGAATAATCCTTTTTTTCTGCTTCGCGATTTGTGGTTTTATGCATCGGAACTAAACATACCCCTTTTAATCGCTCCTACTAAGGGGAGAGACCAATTGAATTTTTAATATCTCTCCGTATATTATTTTGGTAGTTACCCGGCGAAAATCTGAAAAACTATTTCTTTTCTATTTTTTTAGTACTATGGGCACGACATTTTCCTTCAAAAACTATAAAACATGTTTTTTTTCAAAAAAAAGGCTCCCCGTGATAAAAAAAATATCCTTAAAAAAGACGGCAAAGATCGTAAAGGACAGGGTATTATTACGGGTTTGATTGTCGGTGGTGCCGTTGGATCGGTTTTGTCTCTTTTGTTTGCGCCAGCACGGGGTTCTAAGACACGGGAAAAAGTGGCGAAGCAAGGGAAACAGCTCTGGCAAGAGGGAGCCTCTAAGGCAGAAATTTTCCTGGATAAGTACAAAAACCGTATCAAGGGACAAATCGAAGATGAATCAAAACAAGACGATCATTTTTAAAGCCCTGATTTTCGTATGGGTCCAATAGGCTGGGTATCCGCTTTGGCGGTATAGCGGTTAGGAATAACAACATAATGTCGTGATCCTCGGTCAACCATATATTGTGTATTCGGAACTTTGGAGACAAATTCTTGTGTTTGTAGCCGAGCAACCTGAACATCCAAGAGCTCCATTTCTTGCGTTAAGGTTTTGTTTTTCGTGATATGTTGGGAGAGTGTGAACCCACGGAGAGCCACTTGATTCATCAAGGCTAACTGAAGAATAAATAATCCGAAGATAAAAGACCCTAACAACAAAAAGAGTACTTTTTGTGTTTGTCTTGCCACCAAGGAAAGATGAAATCTTTTTTTTCGAATACAATGGGTCATTGTGCGGAATTTTAGAATAATCAAGATGAAAATCAAACCTTTTTTGACGGAACTTTTCGACTGAATGCCTTGATTTTTAGCTAAAAAGCGTCAGAATATGCTTGATGAATTTTAAAATCTTTTCTGGATCCAGTTGTGAACCCTTTGCGCAAAGTATCGCCGATAAGTGTGGCACGAGCTTGGGCGAAATGAAGCGAGAAGTTTTTAGTTGTGGCGAATCCTATGTTCGATTTACCGAGAGTTTTCGTGGGCAACCCGTTTTTCTGGTTCAGACCGGACGGACCAATAATATGAATGACGATTTAGTGGAACTATTTTTGATGATTGATGCGGCTCGAAAAAGCTTTGCCGAAAAAATCCATGTCGTTATGCCGTATTTCCCCTATTCTCGTCAGGACAAGATTCATGCGCCTCGTGAGGGGATTTCCGCCAAACTATTCGCGGATCTTATTGTTAAATCAGGCGCTGATCACGTGATCACGCTTCATTTTCACGCCGATCAGATTCAAGGATTTTTTGATTGTCCGACCGATAATCTCAATCCTCGGCGTTTATTCGTTGATTACCTGCGGTCACAGGACATAAAAGACGCGGTTATTGTGTCGCCAGATGCGGGTGGTGCCAAAACCGCTAAAGCCTTTGCCAATGATCTAGGTGTGCCGTTGGTGATTATGCACAAGCAACGCCCAGAGCATAATGTTTCGGAAATCACGCACGTGATCGGAGATGTTGCGGGGAAAACACCTATCCTCATTGATGATATGATCGATACGGCAGGGTCGGTTTGTGGGGCAAAAGAGGCCTTAATTCGAAATGGCGCCAATAAAGAAGTTTATTTGTGTGCCACGCACGCTATTTTTTCAGGACCAGCACGAGAACGACTTTCTGCGGCAAATTTCAAGCAAATTGTCTGTACGGATTCTTTACCCGTATTGGATCCACTGAAGAATTACAAGGTTATTTCGGTCGCTCCGTTGTTATCAGAAGTGGTTCAAAATGTCGCTAAAAATAAATCGGTTTCGGGTCTATATTTATAGATTGCATAAAAGAAAGTCTGATAAAAAATAAAAATAAATGAAAGTAACCGTTCGGGCATTGATTATAAATGAGGGAAAAATTTTACTCGTTCAGCATCACGGAAGTGATTTTTGGTCGTTACCAGGGGGGAAGGTTGAAGCGGGTGAGACTCTGAAAGCCTGCCTTATCCGAGAAATGAAAGAAGAGTTGAGCGCAGAAGCACAGGTTGGCGCTTTGAAATTTGTAAATGAGTTTAAGTATGACCGAAAAGCCGATCCGACGGTGGAGTTTTTTTTCGAGATCACGAACCCCAAGGATTTCGAGATACTTATTATTGGCACGCATACAAAAAAAGAATTAGCCCAAATAGCCTGGCGACCGATAACGAAAAAAATGAATCTTAAGCCAGCCTTTTTAGAAAAAGCTTTGCACGGGAAGACAACAACGATTTTTCATACTTCGTCTAAATAAGTAATAAAAATCCACCGTCATCCCGACAAATATCGGGATCTAACGATGAAGGTTGTATAACGGAAAAATGACAACATGGTTTAGATCCTGAAATAAATTCAGGATGACGCACTTTTTCCCTTTTTTTAAAATATGAATCCTTTTGATCCCCCCCGTGAGAAGGTGAATTGTTCAACGGACAAGAGAGAGTCCCCTGTGGGATAAAGGGGGCGAGAGGGATTTGCCAGAACGGCGAAGAATTGCCTGTGGTCCATCAGAGATCCTTCATTGAATCTATTGAGTTTGAAATTCAGGATGACATTTCTTGGTTATTTGCAAGACAAAACACACAACTCGTTGTCATCCCGATGAATATCGGGATCTAACGATGAAGGTTGTATAACCGGGAAACAACAACATGGTTAGATCCTGAAATAAATTCAGGATGACGCACTTTTTCCCTTTTTTTAAAATATGAATCCTTTTGATCCCCCCGTGAGAAGGTGAATTGTCCAACGGACAAGAGAGACTCCCCTGGGAGATAAAGGGGGCGAGGGGGATTTGCCAGAACGGCGAAGAATTGCCTGTGGTCCATCAGAGATCCTTCATTGAATCTATTGAGTTTGAAATTCAGGATGACATTTCTTGGTTATTTGCAAGACAAAACACACAACTCGTCGTCATCCTGATGAATATCGGGATCTAACGATGAAGGTTGTATAACCGAGAAACAACAACGTGGTTAGATCCTGAAATAAATTCAGGATGACGCACTTTTTTTGGGATTTGCCAGAAATGCAGGACAGCATAAGTAATAAAAAAGAATATTTAGTAAGGAGTAGCAAGACAAAAATAGTGAAAAAGTGCTTTTGGGTGTAACAGATTCGAGGTGGTTTCGTTCTAATAAGCGACAGCTCGAACAGGGTTATTCCTGGTTGACTTAGTACTCATTTTTACTAAGCTGTCACGGCTCCATCTAAAGGAATACCTTTAGGAATACCTTTGGGCAGGCTTTTGTAGCCAATGGAGACATCGTTCTTTGACAGGTCGGCCGAGATACTAGGGACTTTTCCCTAAAATCTTATGACGTAGTTTTGTTTCTAGGTATAGCAGACCTAGACAATAACAAAGACTACTTATTAAAATCGGAGATAATCTTCTTTTTATAAAAAAAGAGTAGCCATACTTTCTTTGAAGGTCATGATTTATTCTTATTCTATTTATTAACCATTTTAAAATATGGACTTACTTGCAAACATGCGAAAAGGTCTTGCTTCTATCACGCTTACAGCGATGGCTTCTACCTTTATGGTAGCCCCTGTCCAAGCGGCTAGTCTCGGTTTTACCGATGACGCAGAAATTCCTTCATGGGCTGATTCAGCCATTCAGGAATTGATGGATCAAGGCGTAGTTAGCGGAAACCAGGATGGTTCTTTTGCTCCTAACCGACAATTGAATCGTGCTGAAGTTTCTAAAATAATCGTTCTCTCTACAGGGATCGATCTAGATACAACTGGTGGCCCTCACTTCCCTGATGTAGCGGAAGGAGACTGGTACTACGATTACGTAGAAACTATGTACAACCAAGGTTGGATCAACGGTTACCCAGATGGATACTTCCGACCTGGTGTTGGAATTAACCGAGCGGAAATCGCAAAAATGGTGTACAAAGCTTTCGAGCTAGACGCTGATACTTCTGGAGCACCTCATTTCGATGATGTTACTTCTGGAGATTGGTTTTACACTTATGTTGAAACTATGTACAACGATGATCTTATGCGAGGGTACGGAGACGGGACATTTGGACCGGCTAATCCAGTTACTCGTGCAGAAACAGTAAACATCGTTTACAACTCTCAACTACTTGTTTTGGCTCCTACGGGACCAGCAGAAGGAACGCTTGAAATCGTGCTTTCTGATGATACTCCACGAGGAACAAACATTCCTTACAACGCCACTTCTGTTCCATTCACAACCGTTGAAATGACGGCTTCTGATGACGCAGACGTTGAAATTTCTTCTTTGACTTTCACTCGACTTGGATTGGGAGATAATGATGATTTTGATAACGTATGGCTTGAAATTGACGGATTTAAAGTTGGAAACGACAAATCTGTTAATAACGATGATGTTGTTGAATTACGATTCAACCCACCTATCGTTGTTCCTGCAGGACAAACACTTGTTGCTGACTTAGTAGCCTCTCTTGACTACCAACTAGCAGCAGACGGTACTTGTTTTGCTTCTGGAAGCGAAGGATGTAATATCGGTCATCATAACCGATTAGCCCTTATCTTACCTGAAGATGTGGTTTCTACAGCGGCTAATATCGCTGGAGATTTCCCGGTTGAAGGGGAAGAAATGGAAGTAGCTGATTACCGAGTTTCTGAAATGAAATTTTCTCGACTTGGATCTGATACAACCGTTAACGTTGGAGACAGTTTCATCGAAATTGGTAAATTCCGAATGTTAAATGGTTCTACAACCAATAAAGATGTTGAACTACGAGCGCTTACTTTCAAAAATGATGGTACAGCACAACTAGAAGACGATCTTGAAAATGTATCACTTTATGTTTCTGGTGAACAAGTTTCAGCCGAAACAATTATCGACGGAGATTATGTTACTTTCCGACTTGATAATGGTGTTACAGGAGGATACATCGTTGAAGACGGTGACTCTCGAATCTTCTCTATCCGAGCCGATATCGTTTCAGCCGAACAAGGTGATGTTGTTAATTTCAAAATTGATAACTTCGAAGACGTTGTTGGTGTTGAAATCGGAACGGCTTTCGGAGTGAAAGCTATTTCTGGAGACACAAACGGAGCGACTTTTGCTTCTACGACAACAACGGATGATACATCTATTTCTTGTCGAGATCAAAGTGCCGAAGATAACTGTGCTCGACTTCGAGCTTATGCTATCGACGCTGGAGACCTAAACATCTCTCGTGATCCTGCTTCTCTTGGAAATCAACAGTACGCACCTGGGTCAAATGATGTAGTGGCTATGACGGCACGACTAACCGTAGATCAACCAATTATCGTGGACGGTGTACGAATTAACGTGCTTGAAGCTTCTAATTCTTCGACAGCAACACTACTTGATTCACTTGATGAATTAAACGCTAGTTTTGATAACTTCCGACTTTTCCTTGATGATTCACTTATCGATACGGAAAATGACTTCGTTGGAACTTTCGGGGCTAACGGTGTAGGAGCTTACCTAAATTTCAACACAACGTTTGAAATTTCTGGAACTTCGGTTCTAAAACTGGTAGCTAACATCCAAGATGAAGCCGCTACTGGTTCTCAGCTTCGACTTGAAGTACAAACAGACGCTTTCGCTTCTCCAGAATTTATTTCTACAGGAGATCAAGTTTCTCTTTCGAACATTCAAGGATCGGCACAAGCTTCTTTCGTACAAGTGAAAGAATCTAACCTTATCATTACTCGAACAGACGGACTCTCTAATGGAGACCGAATTGTGGCTGGTGTAAACGATGTTTCATTCATGAAATTCGTACTAGACAACAATGATTCTGGTGATGTAAACACAACTTCAATCTCTATTCAAGGAATTGGAAACGGTGCCGCTACAAACTACAAAAACTTCACGGTGGCTATGTTTGTAAACGGAGAACAACAAGGTTCTTCTCGAGCGCTTGAAACTGATGGTACAGCAACATTCAACGATCTTTCGGTTGTTATTCCTTCAGCCGCTCAAACGGAATTCGAAATCGTCGTTGATACGATCGAAGCTTCGGCTAACTCGAATCCAGCGAATACGACACTTGTCAATGGTGCAACTGCAATCGCCGTTGTTGGTGGTCCAGTTTATCATAATACAACAGGAGTAGTGGCTGGGGCACAGCTTGATACGATTACTTTTGCGGGAACAGATACTGGTACGGATCTTACTGGAGAAGTTGAAACTGTTGTAATTTCAGATGCAGGAGGAACAAGGACTTATACTTTGACTTTTGCGGATGATGCTAATTCAACAACAGCAACGCCAGTTCTTGCGGGGCCTGTTACAACAGGAGTGCCAGCTCAAGCTTACACAGTTGTACCTGCAGGAGGAACAACAACGGTTACAGCGGGTACGCCTGGTACGCCATTTACGATTACTTCTCTGACAAATACAAGTGCTGCAGGAGATGTAACAAAGGAAATCTCAGCTACTTCAGCAAACACAACACCAAATACACCAGCAGTGGCAGGTGATCTTGTTGCTAGTGCGGGAAGTATGAGTATTTCAACACCTTCTGGGACAACTTCTGCACTTGCAGCTGGAGACCAAGTGGTTATTTCTAGTGATGGGACAATCTCTGCAGTAAATGCTGAAATTCTAACAGTAGCTACGGCTGCATCAGCTGGAGCAACAAGTCTTACCTTTACAACTGCATTGGCTCAATCTCATGGAGGAGATGAATTTGTGGCAAAAGTCGTAACACAATATCCAATCGGGACATCAGTCTTTGATGTTGCTGATGCTTCAAAAATTGAAGTAGGAGATTCTCTAACTATTGGAGGAGAAGCTTGTATTGTTTCAGCCGTTTCAGGTAACACCGTTACTTGTGATTTTAATTCTACACTGGCAGGGGACCAAGGTTCAACAGTGCCTCACGCTATTGGTGATGCGGTTATCGAAACAACAACCGGAAATAATATCCGGTTCGTTATTACAGCCGTTGACGCTGATAATATCGAAAACGGACAAAATGTTCTTGTTTACGAAAACACAAAAACACTAGGATCTGGTACCACTAATCAACTAGATGAAGATCTGGATAGCGATGGTGCACCATTACTGGATAATATCGATAACGGGGCAACCGAAAACAATGAAAATTGTGATATCGATGGTGTTGAAACTAATGCAACATTAGAAGGAGATACAAACGATTCTTCGGCTAACAACTTCCTTTGTGGAGTTCGTTTCGCGCTTGTTCAATCTGGTCAACTTTCTATTACAGAAGGAAACCGAATTAACAATGAGTCAAATATTCTTATCGCTGGATCAAATGATGTAGAAGTATTCAAACTTCGACTATCAGCCGCCGATGATGAAGTAGAAATCCGAGATCTTTTCTTTGTTAATACAGGAGATGCTACCTTTGGTGATCGAGTAGACTTCAAACTCTACAACGAATCTGGAGCGCTTGTTCAACAAAAACAAATGACGGGTACAACTCTTCATTTTGAACTAGCGAACCAAGATCGAATCCGAGTTCCAAAAGATGATTCAACCGTATTAACGCTTAAAGTAGATGTTCGATCTATCACGAAAGCAAACCAAACTGGTAAAAAACTAGTATTGGCACTTTCTCAAGCAGCAGGAACGAACAACGAAGGAGTAGAAGCGGTTACCGCGGCTACTGGATCTGATCTTACTGGATCTGATATCAACATTGTTGATCAAGATACGGTTACAGCAGGTCTACAAGTACCAACGAGTGAGCAATACATTGCTTACCGAACAATGCTTACCTTTGCGAATGCAGCAGTACAACCTACCTATGAAGGAACAGGAAGTAAGGCCGCTATCTTCAACTTTATGACAACGAATGATGCAGCAGGAGAAGGAATCTTTAACAAGATTGTCTTTGATGTTTCAGCGCAAGGAACAACTATTGGGGCTGGTGGATATGAACTAGTACGACATTCTAGTTCTTCATACACTGATGGTACGCCAACAGTTATCGCTACTGATGCCGCTGGTACAGTAACTGCTACTTTCGATAACTTTAGTGAAGATATTGATGGTACAAATTACTATCAAATCCGAGCCATTGGTGGGTATGTTGATGCTACCCTTGGGACAGGAGATGATTCTAATATCTCAGTAGGATTCAAAGCCGATGCAGCACCAAGTGTTGCGGCTACAGCTGCTGGGGTTGCAGGAAACATCGTTTGGTCTGATCGATCAAACAATGGAGGTGATGGACAATATCTAAATGGATATGAAATTCCAATGCCTATCGCACAAGCTACAGGAGTTAAACAATAGTTTATCGCTCGTAACTTGACCCATAAAACCTTTTAAGGTTTTCAAAACCCTCACTCGAAAGAGTGAGGGTTTTTTTGTGATGAGAATTCAACGCAAATCCCCCTAACCCCCTTTGTCCACCAGGGGAGTCTCTCTTGTCCGTGGGACAATTCACCTTCTCAATGGGGGATCAAAAGAAATTAATATTCCATAAAAAAATAAAAGCTACAAAGGAAAGTTCCCCCGCTTAAGACTAAGCGGGGGACTCAGGGGGCGTTTGAGGATAAAAAAGCCGTCTGTAACAC
>JALWQU010000138.1 GCA_026982915.1 Candidatus Altimarinota bacterium
CTACTAGGTTGGGCTATCATCGCTATGACTTTGGTGGTTCGAATTATTTTATTCCTCCCCAATCAAAAAGCCATGCGATCGCAAAGGAAGCTTCAGAAACTCCAGCCTAAAATTGAAGCTATTCGAAAAAAACACGGTGACAATCAACAAATGATGGCGATGGAAACCATGAAAATGTACAAGACTGAAAAAATAAACCCGATGAGCTCGTGTCTTCCGATGCTGTTGCAAATGCCCTTTCTCTTGGGAATTTATTATGTAGTTATCGATGGAGTTTCCGAATTTCAACGATTTATGCTTTACCCGATAAATGAATCGATTGATCTTTCGGTTATTGATCCTCATTTTTTGGGATTAAATCTCGAAGTTCCCAATATGATCATACTGCCGCTTCTCGTTGGAGGCGCTCAGTTTTTGGCGATCAAGCTTTCTTTTATCGCGGCAAAAAAGAACGAAAAGAAACAGACAAAAGCTGTTGCCAAAGAAGGTATGGCGGCACAAATGCAACAAATGCAAAAAGTCATGCTTTATGTGATGCCGATTATGATTGCTGTTTTTACGGCCACTTTCCCCGCGGCGGTTGGTATCTACTGGCTTACCTCTACGGTCTTCGGTATCTTCCAACAAAAACTGGTAAACTGGCAACTAGATCGCCATCCAGAAGTTCGACGGAAGGTTTAGATCAAATGGTGTTAGAATCCATACTCAAGGGATTTTTTTTTAAAAAAAGCCTATGTCATTCCGATGGAATATCGGAATCTAGCGACGAAGCATTTGGTCATTGGTAAGTAACAACCTGCTTAGATCCTGAAATAAATTCAGGATGACGCCTTCCTGTGTGTATATTTTTTATTCGTTTAAATTTTATCAAAAATACTATAATTTCTTGATCGGCTGAATTTATCAGACTTTCCCTAGAATCTTATAAAAATTTGCAGTGAAAATATAATTATGGAGCGCTTTCTAACGATGTTACGATGAGCTTGGCACTCTGCCCACGAGTAAGAGCATCATGTGATCCAAATCGTCCGTCTTTGTAGCCCTGAATGAGGCCTTGTTGTTTCGCCATTTCTACCCAAAAGATAGGCCAGCCTCGTAGGTCTGAAAAGGATAATTTTGCGGGCATATCGTAGTTGTCAGGTTTTGCTACTCCGTTTATCGAGAGGAGAATTTTTACACCTTCGGCTCGTGAAAGTATTCGGTCTGGTCGAAAAGTGCCGTCTGAATAGCCCTGAATAACTCCCTTGGAAACGAGGAGATTTACCGCCTCGCGGAGCCATGGCTCAGATATGTCGGGAAAGAATTGATTTGTTTCTACGGGTTCGAAGTCTCGTCCGTACTTAAACATCACGACCATTTTTACAAACTCGGCTCGTGTTATTTTTTGATCCGGTAAAGGGTCGCCATCCTCCGTAAGTTGGTAGATGTTTTTATCCGCTAGAATACGGATAAAGCTATTGGCCCAGTGTTCTCGATTGATATTTCGCCAGTAGAGTTTATCGGACTCTCGTGGGAGACTATTTTCACTCTCTGAGCTTATGGTCAGGCATCGCCAATCGTGATAACAAAAGCCTAACCCTTCAAATTGCATAAGGCTAAACGGTTGTGCCATAATTTCGGGAAAATTCACAAAAAGCTGTTTTTGGGCTTCGGAATAAGCTTTTAGGGCAAAATGATTATTTTCATTTGATAAATTTTGGAAATTGTACTGGACTGCGCCTTCAAGGCCAACATAAAAAGGAATATGGTCTTTGAATTTTATAGTTTTTACCATAGTTTTTCCCCAAATATCGGGAGCGGTAAAATCGTTAAACAGGCTTATTGAAGCCGTTGACAGTGGTGATCGTTGCCAAAAAGCATCATCAACTTTGAGTCCAAAGGTTTGGTTTATAGAAGCAATAGCGGTTTTTATCGTCTCAGAAAGGACAGGTTTAGTTTGCCAGATATCGGCTAATCGTAACTTAGCCCATTTTTGGGGTAAAAAGGTGGCGGTGGTATTCGTGATATTTGTTGCTGGTTCGAAAGATCGACTGACTAAAATAGACGATATGTAAGGCGAAAATCGACTGAATTTAGTCGGTAAGAAATCTTTTTCATTGGAATCTAGTTTTTCTATCTCGTCTATCGACAAGGGGCGATGTAACGCTTTAAAATACTGTAGAAAATCAGATTCTTTGATGAAGGTCTCTGATTCAAATAAGGTAAAGAAAAAGCCACCACTAGAGAATGTCGCGGTATTATTTGTTTTCTGCATATCATCAAAACCCAATACGACCAACGGAGCCTTCGGCCATGGATCTATGGAAAAATTGGTATTGGTCGTAAAATTATCAGATATGATGATTTTTACCGTCTCGGCATCATTCATTGGAAAAGGCTTGACGAGCGTTGTGTCAGCTTTTCCGAGAGGTGTTTTTTGGTCAAAGTAGTCCAGAATAGACTTGGTATTTTCGCGTGTATTTAGCTGAAAATCTTCCCCAAATGGCTGGATAGTCGTGTCAAAAAAATCAATTTTAACCGTATCGGTCGCGGGTAGGTTTTCGAGAATGGCGCGTACGACCACTTTTGTTTTTTGCCATTTTGTCCCATACATAGAGCCCGATTGATCAATGATAAAATGAAATTTATGATAATTTTTAGTTTTTTTTGGGTCAATGAAGTGTGCCAAATAAGTCGCCTCAGCGGTTTTATACCGAAGAAACGGTTGTGGTACTTCTGAAAAGTAAAATTTGAAATTTGCCGTATCACATTTCCCCTGCCAAACAATTTGATTATCGGTTCTGATAGCTTCCCCCGCTTTATCACAAATTGGTAAAAAGTGGGTTATCTTATTTTTTCGATTAATAACCAGCGTTATTTTCCCTAAATCTTCGGGAAACTGCGTGTAAAAAATATCGTCTAGAAAATCGAGCGGGATACGATATTTGAATTTAGTGATGGCGGGTGTTTTAACCGCTATTTCTGTTGCGTAGAGATGAGACCAAAGAAGCTCGCCAAAGGCAAAATATTGTGAATTTTGGGTTTGTTTAGCGAGGGTGAAAAGTTGTTCCAATCGTTCTTTACCCGTTTTAAGGGTTAGTGGTTGACCATTGCCATTAATAAAAAAATGAACCTCCGTAGCCGTTGACCTCAAGGGAAAAACAATCGTCTTTTTTTCTATTGGAGAAGGCGGGATTGTGGCCGTTGTAACGACCTCGGCAAAGTCTCCGTCAACCGTAATAACGGTCGAAATTTCTGTGTCCGCCGAGTTGTAGGCGTAAACAAAGCTCGGACATAAAGCGAACACGATTAGCAGAATTTTTTTCATAAAAACAGGATAGTCATAAAAACTGTTTTGGCTTATTTCCAGAAAAACCAGGTTCGTTTTTTTTGTCGTGGACCAAACCCCCAATAGAAAAATAAGACGAAAAGAGCGCCTAAAGTATCAGATAAAATGTCTTTTTGAGCGTCCCAGATATCACCCTGTGATCCCAAGAAATCAGAAGCCTGATCGCCTCCAAATCGAGCCGCGTATTGCCATTCAATAAGTTCATAAAAAGCCGCAAGGGTTACAATGGCAAAAAGGGAAAAGGTAAAAAGGAAACCTAAGTTTTTACTTTTTTTCGTTCGAACCGCCCATTCCATAATCGGATAAGCAAAAAAGCCGATCATAAAGTGACCGAACCGGTCAAACATATTGCGCTCCCATCCAAAAAATTCGGTTACCATGTCAAAGGGCACTCGTTCAAAGGTAAAATGACCGCCGACGGTATGCCAGAAAATCCAAAAGGCCATAAAAAAATAAGACCAGTTGGAAAATCGAAACCGTGGGTAAGTGACGATTAGCCCGAATACAACGGTCCAGATAGGGACATTTTCGGCCCACCAGGTGGCTCTATCGTAGGGTTCTATGCCGAGGTATACCGTAAAACAAAGGTACAGAACCAGTAAAATGTGTGGGAAGTATTTCATAAATACAGGGTACTGGATTCTTGAGAGGATATCAATGAAAAATGTGGGGGGAGGGAGTTTAGGGGCTCTGGAAAAAATTACTCTGCCACCTCTTTAACTATAATTTTCAATGAATTTTCACCACGATTCTCCTCCAACTCTAACCTGATATTATCCGCTGATAAATCGCCAACAGGTGTAATGCTTATTATGAACCAATCTGAATATTGCCTAATATTCGGATCAGTAGTGTCCGAGAAAAATAAAATGTCGGACAGCAAAAAAGTAGACTAGAAAGAGAAAAGGATAAAAATAGAAAAAGAGGTGACAGCCTCTTTTTCTTAATAACAAAGAACCATGCAACATCGTA
>JALWQU010000139.1 GCA_026982915.1 Candidatus Altimarinota bacterium
AATTTCTAATTCTGAACTCAAAAATATTCATCAGTTTTTTAGAAATCTTGACCCCATAAAATTTTCCAAAAGCGAAGGACAAAAGGAAATGGTAAAAGAAGTTTTAGAAGTTTTGAAGAGATTTAATTAAAAAAATATGAACACTATAGAATTTGCAAACCCATACATTTTCTGGCTCGTTGGAATTTTATCAGTTTTGGTACTGATATTTTTCTGGTGGCAAAGAAAACAGCAAAAAGTGTATGCGGTAAAAATTCCTTTTTTGGAAGATTTACAACTCGCACAAAAAAAATCTTCCAAACTTTCTTTCAAGAAATTTATATATTTTCTCCCGTGGGGATTTTTTATTCTGAGTGTTTTTTTTCTCACCATCGCCCTCGCTCGACCACAAAGCATTTCTGAAGAGAAAAAAATCACCAAAAATGGAGTCGATATTCTCATTGCTTTGGATGTGAGTGAATCGATGCTGGCGGAAGACTTGAAGCCAAACAGGATGGAGGCAGCGAAAAAATATATTGATGAGTTTGTGAGTAAACTGAAAACCGATCGAGTCGGATTAGAAGTCTTTGCGGGGAAACCGTTTACGCAATCGCCGATGAGTTTTGATTATAATGTGATTCGGTATTATCTCTCAGAAATTTCGACCGACACCGTCGATCAACAACGACGAGGGCTTAATGGAACGGCTATTGGAGATTCCATCGTGGCGGCGATTAACCGATTTAAAAATACGAAAGAGCGAACGAGCGTGCTCGTACTGTTAACCGATGGAGAAGATAATACCAGTCAAGTAGCTCCTGTTTTTGCAGCGGAACACGCACGAAGTAATGGCATAAAAATTTATACCATAGGTCTTGGAAAACGAGAGGGGGCGCCCTTGAAAATAAAAGATGCTTTAGGGCGAGAAACCTATGCTAGAAACCCTGACGGTTCACTGTATAAAACCAAGTTTGGTGAAAAAACACTCAAAAACATCGCTCAGGTTTCTGGTGGAAAATATTTTTATGCTGGTAGTAATAATGCCTTACAGAAAAGTTTTGAAACCATCAATAAACTCGAAAAGAAGGAGTATGAAGCAGAAACTTCTGTAACCAGGGAGGATCATTTTTGGATTTTCCTCGTATGGGGATTTTTTAGTGCTATGGTGAGTATGGGATTGTTTTTGGGGCAAAATTTGTTTTTACAGCGTTCCACATTGCATATTGGCTGGTAGTGAATCCTTTATTTTTTGAGGATAGGGGAGGTTTAAGCTTTCCATGATATTGATAAATTCTGTCCGTGATTTATTCGCTAATCGAGGGTTAAAATTCTTTTCCTCTTTTACCGTGGAAACGGTATATCCATTATAGTCGTGTGCTGGATGAATAAAGGTTTCATCGGGGAGTGTGAATATTTTTTGTGTAATCGAGTCATACAAAGTTCCAGCATCTCCAGACTGAAAATCCGTTCGCCCCGTTCCTCGAATAAGAAGGGCATCTCCCGTAAAAATTTGGCCTTCTGTGTAAAGGCTCATACATCCATTTGTATGGCCTGGTGTCAGCAAGACCTGAATCCCAATAGATCCAATTTTTAATACTTCTTTATCCTGAAGTTGCAAATCGGGACCTGTTACTCCAGCATATGAACTATAACCGATTTTGGCCATGGAAAAGGTTTTTTTTAATTTTCTGGCACTTGTAATATGGTCTGCGTGAGCGTGCGTTTCCAGTATATATTTTAGGTCTAATCCAAGTTCTTTGATCAGTTTTTTATCTCGTTCAAACTGAGTTTTAACCGCATCAATAATAACGGCCTCTTTTGTTTGTTTATCCCCTAAAATATAAGTGTAGGTGAAACTTTCGTAATCGAATAATTGTTTAAATATCATGTATTTGGTTTTTTTGTATAATAATTTTGAGGACGGTAACGGCAATGAAATCTATAAAGCCATGGAGTACAGAAATTCATTTCATCTTCTGTACTTTCTCATAAAAAATACAATATAGAATCAGACTCATAAAACTAAAAATAATAAAAATAGTGGTAATCCACCAAGGTTTTTCGTCCACCATAAAGATAACCTCAATCATAGGCGCAATAATAGCAATTTCTAGAATATATTTTACGCCAATATGGTGGACGCGAAGATAAGAAATAAGAATTTTATAGACCTTTACGAGGACAATAAAATAGATGACATTGTGAATCATGTGCTTAAACCTTAGGTTTATAGTATCGGTTACGATTTCAAAAACCTTAACAACCATAAACCCAAGAAAGGTTATGAGCACCATAAATATCAGAAAAGAAACAAAAGTATCTAAAAACTTCAACTCAGGGGAAGAGATATATCGTCGAAAATTTTTAAAGTATTTTGTCATTATTTTAGATTTACCGATCGTAATCGCAATGAATTTACAATCACCGAAACAGAACTAAAGCTCATGGCGGCCGCGGCTATCATCGGCGACAATAAAATACCAAAGAAGGGGTACAAAATACCGGCCGCCACAGGCACTCCAAGCGTGTTATAAATAAAGGCAAAAAATAGATTTTGTTTTATATTTTTCATGACAGATTTCCCTAAATTTATAGATTTTACAATGCCCATAAGATCGCCTTTCACAAGCGTTACTTCGCTGCTCTCGATCGCCACATCGGTTCCGGTTCCCATCGCGATACCAATATCGGCTTGCGCTAGTGCTGGAGCATCATTTATACCATCGCCAGCCATAGCCACTACTTTTCCTTTTGCCTGATAGGCCTTGATTGTTTCCAGTTTGTCCGCGGGTAAACATTCCGCTTTGAAATCAGAAAGATGGAGTTGATCGGCTACATATTTGGCGGTTTTCTGATTATCACCGGTCAGCATAACGACTTCAATTCCTTCTGCTTGTAGACGAGTAATAGCCGCTTTACTCGTTTCTTTGATGGCATCCGTAATGGTCACATAGCCTGCAACTTTTTGATCAACAGCGATATAAGAAACGGTTTTTCCTGTCTGTTGTTCGGTTGTCACTTTTTCGTCAAGCTCTTTAGGTATTTTAGCTTTTATCTGAAGCATTAATTTGGCATTTCCAAGCGCTATTTTCTTTCCGTCTACCGTACCAATAATCCCTTTCCCCGAAACCGCTTCAAAGTCTTTTGAGGCTTTTAGGTCAATGGCCTTGATTTTTGCGAATTTCATAATCGCGGTTGATAAAGGGTGCTCACTGTACTGATTAAGAGTCGCAATGTACTGCAAGAGTGGTTTATCAAATTTACCAGCGGTATTAAGGACTTTTTCCACAGAAGGTTTTCCTTCGGTAATAGTGCCGGTCTTATCGGTAATAAGAACATCGACTTTATTTAGTTTTTCAAGGGCTTCGGCGTTTTTGATAAGCACGCCATTTTGAGCGCCTTTTCCCACACCGACCATTACTGACATAGGCGTAGCCAGTCCGAGCGCACACGGGCAAGCAATGATTAAAACAGCGATAGCGTTTACAAAAGCGTAAACAAGGGCCGGATCAGGTCCAAATATATCCCAGATAATAAAGGTGGTAACCGAAATCAAAACCACTATTGGAACAAAATATTTTGAAATTTTATCGGCTAGTTTTTGAATAGGCGCTCGAGAACGACTCGCATTATTGACCATCTGAATAATCTGAGAAAGCAGGGTTTCCGATCCCACTTTTTCAGCTTTCATGACAAAAGATTTTTTCCCGTTTATGGTTCCAGAACTAACCGCATCGTCTACTTTTTTATGAACGGGGATAGGTTCGCCAGTAATCATACTTTCATCGACACTTCCGTCACCCTCGGTTATTTTACCGTCCACGGGGATTTTTCCGCCTGGTTTCACACGAATAAGATCGCCTTTTTTAATATCATGAATAGAAACGACTTTATCGCCTTGAGGCGTTACAAGCGTGGCTTCCGTTGGGGCTAACTTTAATAACGCTTTGATCGCGCCACTCGTCTGACTATGCGCTCGTGCTTCGAGCAGTTGACCGAGCAAGACAAGGGTCAAAATAACGGTTACAGCTTCAAAATAAACAAAAACCGTACCGCTTTCAGTTTTGAACTGATCTGGAAAAATATCCGGAAAAAGGAGGGCAAAAATACTAAATAGAAAAGCCACACCAGACCCGATACCGATAAGCGTAAACATGTTTAGGTTCCAGGTTTTGATCGAGCTATACGCACGCTCAAAGAACATCCAAGTCGCGTAAAAAACAACCGGAAGCGATAGCAAAAACTGTATCCAGTTCCAGATTAGTTGGGAAAATAGCAGAGAAAGGGGATTACCAGGAATGAGATCCCCCATGGCGATAAGAAAAATAGGCAGCGTAAATGAAACCGATATTTTAAATTTTTGTAGTAATTTTTTATAGGTTTTTGATTCAGCACTTTCGGTTGGTTCCATTGGCACGAGATCCATACCGCATATGGGGCAGCTACCACTACTATCTTTTATAACTTCTGGATGCATCGGACAGGTGTATTGAGAAGTGATAACGGCTTTGGGTTGCTCGACTAAATCCATTCCACAGACAGGACAACTGCCTGATTTATCATAAGTTTTATCCCCTTCACAGTGCATTGGGCAATAGAAAATTCCATTGCCTTCTTCTACTTTTGTAGGTGGTTTTGCATGATGATGTTTGCATTTGGAATCGGTTTTTTGGGTTTTCATGATTTTAAAGGATTAACAGTTATTAATAGCCGTTTTAAGTTTTGGTTCGACTTCACTCGCGACCGCCTCTAGTGCTGGATTATCTACAAATCCCATGGCCACACTGGGCAAAATAGCCGAAACGGTCACTTGTCCAGACTTCTCGTAAACGATAACATTACAGGGTAATAAGAGCCCCACTTCGGTTTCCACTTTGAGGGCTGAGAGTGCTAATTTGGGATTACACGCTCCGAGAATGACATAATTTTCAAAATCTTCACCGGTTTTTTCTTTTATTTTTTGGGCGATATCAATATTAGAAATAATTCCAAATCCATTTTCATTGAGAGATTTTGTTATTTTTTCGATAGCTTCATTGAAGGTATAAGTAACTTCTTTTCGGTAGCCGTATTGAGCATTGTTCATGATAATTAAAGGTTAAAAATTAGATTATAAAGTCAGCAGTTTTTGAGCGTGCAATTTTCCGTGGAAGATTCGAACTCAAGGGTTAGGTGATCGATTTGATGTTGTTGAAAAATAGTCCTGATTTTAGTTTTTAGTTTTTCAATCTCTTTTGGCATTTTGAAAATAGTTTCGGTTACCACGATATGACAAGAGGCGATATTTTTTTCTCCATCGAGAGACCAAACATGTAAATCGTGTAAATGTTTAAGATTTTTTATTTTTTCAAGGGTCGTGGTTAAATCCGTGACATTAATATTTTCGGGAATACCCTGTAAGAATAAATGGGTTGTCTGAATACCATTCTTGAGTCCCTGAATAAAAACCCAAACCGAAATAATGATCGCCATAATCGGGTCAATAATATACCAGTTGGTAAAATAAATAATGATAGCGCCGACCAATACGGCCATCCAGCCGAGTAAATCTTCCAATAAATGAATCGAAATAACTTTTTCATTCATCGTCTTTCCCGACTTTATTTTCCAAACGGCATAACCATTTACTAAAACGCCAAAAATAGTAAAAAAGATCATTAAGTCACTCTGAACTTCGACGGGGTTTTGAAGCCTGTTTAAAGCCATAAAAAACATAACGCTGGCCCCAACCAATAAAATAGTGCTGGCGATCAAGGCGCTTAAAAGGGAAAATCGTTTATAGCCATAAGAAAAGGTTTGGCTTCGTTTCTTTTCACCGACTTTTGCAAAGATCCAGGCAAGAGCTATAGCTAAAGCATCCCCCATATCATGGATCGCATCGGCAATGAGTGCAACACTTTGTGTCAGCATTCCGCCAATAAATTCTAGGACTGAAAACCCAAAATTAAGCATGAAAACGATGCCTAGATTCTTACTTTCGTGATGGTGATGATTACAGGCCATTTTTTTGTTTGTTATTATTTCTTAATAATTCTACAGATTTTACAGTCATCTTTTAGTTGGCCATTGAGCCAATAAAGTCCGAAAATAAGTAAGAAAGCACTTAAAACTTTTATTTCTGTATTATAATCAAGGAAGACATTTAAACCAAAGGAAATTCCAAAGATCGAAACAACGCCGATTGTACAGACGGGACAAAAAACAGTAAAGGTACCAAGTAAACCGCTTACGGAGAAAATAGAAAGGGTCGCGCTTTTTTTTAGCAGATTGGATTTTTTTTGAAAGAGTTCTTTCATCCCCACCACAAATAGCCCCATTAAAAAACTAATTAAAATAGAAAAATAAATATTTTCGGTCGTAAAGGCCCCATCAGGAACACATTGCAGTCCCGATAGACCTGTCCCCATAGTGTTTTTCATAATCCAGTAATTCATATCCCAAAAAAGAAGTACCGCCCCCATAAATATAAGCATATTTACAGGGGTTTTTAGGTGAGTGATAAGCGGCAGGGAGAGAGCCATTATTCAAAAATTATTTTTATAGCTTCTTTGTTATTAAAGATATGGTCACGAAATTCCGTATTATTTTTACCATCAATGAGGACTTTTACTTTTCCGGAAACGGTACTATCTGGGCAGGTATCCCCATTATTGTAGGTACTTATTTTGTCCTTATTAAAGGGCATACCAATCGTATCCATGAATTTTCCGAGCGTTATGGATTGGTCATTAATAATTTTCCCTTCGACATGAGCGAGTCCATCACTGTGTCCGTGGACGAGTCCATGTTCTTTTTTCTCCACAGGGGTAAAGGGTTTACCACAAAATTCATAGCTAATCGGCATATGCCAGTGGACGGGTTTTATTGAGCGAATTTCTTGATTCTCACGGATAATCCAGCTTATAAGCCCGATAAAGGCAATGGCCAAGAGGATCGAAATGATAAGCGTGAGACTAAATCGTCTTTTGGTCGCGACTGAAACTTCTTCTGCCGCTTTTTTTTGGGCCTGTTTTTTTTCTTTGGACAGGGCTTTCCGTTCTTTTTTTGTAAGGTGATTCATGGTTTTTAAAATTAATTTTGCAACATATTATCAATGATTGTTTTCATTTGTTCAAAGGGGTAGGCTCCGCCAACAAATTCCGTTTTTCCGTTTTTATTATTATAGATAAAAACACCTGGAGTACCCGTTACGCCTGCACGAGAACCGTCTTTAATGTCTTGTTTTATTTTGGGTAAAAATTTGTCACTGGCCATGCAATCCTCAAAATCAGCACGGTCAATTCCGATTTCTTCGGCTAGGTCAGGGATTCTTTTGATATCGAGTCCTTTATTGGATTTGGTGGTTTTAAAGAGAAGATCGGCAAAATCCCAGTATTTTACATTACCGCCAATTTCGGCTACACATTCACTGGCTTCCGCTTCTTCTGTGGCTAATGGGTCATGAAAATCAAGCGGAAAATTTCTAAAAATCCAGTTAACATCGCTGCCATAACTGGCTAAAACCTGCTTCATTGTCCTGTGAAATCGCTTACAAAAAGGGCATTCATAATCAGAATATTCTATAACCGTTATGGTCGCCTCTTTATTACCACGAAGGTGATCGGTTTCGCGAGGTTTTACGAGGTTTTTTGTAGCGGCTTGCTTTTTGTCTTGTTCAGCCCTTTGAGCGGTCTCTTGTTGATTTTTGATATACGATTCTATGCCTTTGGCAATAGATTCGTCTAGATTGGTTGTGGGGGCTTCGTTCATCATTTCTCTCTCCATGGGCTTCATTTGAAGCGTGAAGAAGATGATAGAGCCAGCGACCACAAGACTGGCAAAGATAATAGCGCCAATAAGGCCGGTATTGTTTGTATTTTTTTTCATAATAAGATGGTTAATAAATAGATAAAAAATAGTTAGTTAAGATTTTTTGAACTTTATTCAATAATTATTTGGCCCTTCATATCCGAATGACCAACGCCACAAAGATTATTACAGGTAAAGGGGAAAGTGCCTTTTTGAGAAGTATCGAGTAGTAATTCTTCATTACCATTCTGATTGAGTTTGGGGATTCGAATACCGTGTGTTGTATCAAGATTCTCAATTTTTAGTAAAACTTTTTCACCTTGTTTTACGCGTATTTCATGGGTGCTAAATTCATACATTTTAGCCGATATATTGATCACGCGAGGAGGGGATTGATCGTCCTGAAGTATTTCTCTTTTGGTTGTTTTGGCTTCTTGCTTCATTTCAGATTTATCCCAGGCTAATTTTCCTCCGGCTAAATCATAGGCTTCCATAAACCCTAAATCATCAAATATTTGAAGCCCCTTTCCTGATCGATTCCCACTACGGCAGTAGATTAGATATTTTTTATTTCGATCGAGCTTGCTGATTTTATCCTTGAAATTCTCGTTATAAAAATCAATTTCAAGGGCATCCTCAAATATTTTCCCCTCGGCGATTTCCTGAGGTGTCCGAACATCAATGACGGTCATTTCGCCGGTATCATAAAGTTCTTGAAAAAGTGTTGGGTCAACCGCAGTAAAGTTTAGAATCGTCGGAATAATGCCGTAAAGAGGTTTTTCTACCATGGGTAAAACCGATTTAACCGTATTCTCAGAGACTTCAGTTGATGGAGTTTCAAGAAGAGGGGACTTATTTCCCGTATTATTACTACACCCAACCACGAGTAGAGGAATCGCCATAATGAGTAATAATCGAAGGCTTTGTAATGGTTTCGTGATAACCATACCTTTGGAGTCGAATGAGTTTTGTTTCATGATTTTTGTTTATTAAGTGCTTTCCTAACGGGTTTTTCCCCAAAAAGGGCGAACATTCCTGGTCGAATAATAATCTCTACTAAGGTTGAAGTCAAAAGTCCTCCAAACATAACAACTGAGAGCGGATAAAGTAATTCTTTACCGGGTTCGTCGGCAGCTAGTATTAAAGGCAAAAGGGCCAGCATAGAAGTAAGGGCCGTCATCAGCATGGGGGAAATTCGCGAAAGACTTCCTTCAACAATCATTTCTTCTCCAAAAGGAATATTTTCTTCCGTTGCCATAAAAATCCAACGCTCAATCAAGAGAATTCCGTTTCGAGCGGCTAACCCAAATATAGCAATCAGTCCGACAAGACTCGCGAGAGAAATAACATTATCCGTAAGATAGATCGCGATCATCGCTCCGAGGTAAACGACCGGGACATTGCCTATTGTTTGAAAAACAAGATTCCAGGATTTAAATTTATAAAATAAGGCCCCTAGAATCCCCATAAAAGCAAGAATAGAGAAAAGCATAAGTCGTTGTGATGATTCTTTTTGTGATTTATAAGTTCCTTCATAACTGACAAAGTAGCCTGTTGGAATTTCTAATTCTGACTCAACTTTTTGCCTTAGCGCTTCAACAATGGTTACGGAGTCGCCATCGAGTATCCCAGAACTAACAACGGTTCGTCGTTGTCCGTTGTCATGAGAAATAGTATTTCGCCCTTCGGTGATATTTATTTCCACTATTTGACTGAGGGAGATCGTTTGTCCATTGGGGGCTAGTATGGGGGTTTTTTTCAGATCTTCTGGTGATTCTATCAGATTCGGATCTAACCGAAGTTTTAAATCAAAGGCTCTGTTGCCCTCTAAAATAGTACCAATTTCAGCTCCATTTAAAGCGGTTTCAATAATTTCCGTAACCGCTCCAAAAGTGAATCCAAATTTTACAAGCTGATCTCGGTTAGGAATTATTTCTATTTGAGGAACGCCTATTTCTTGTTCTACAACAGGATTAAGGGTGCCTGTTATGGTTACTAATAAGCTTTGTACTTGCTGGGCAATTTTTTGATTTTCGTCTAGATCGGGTCCAAAAACTTTGATAACAATAGGCGCTCGAACGCCGGATAAAATATGCTCTATTCTATGAGAAATAGGCTGTCCAATAGAGACATTCGCCCCAGATAAATCAATTTTAGCGATTACTTTTTTTAGGTTGGCGATAATCTCATTTTTATCCATAGTTTCATCAATATCTACTTCGTATTCAGAAGTATTGACGCCATTCGCATGCTCGTCATCTTCAGCTCTACCCGTTCTTCGTGCCGTTTGTTTAACACCTTCAACCGATAAAAAAGCCGTGTCTAATTTTTGACCAATTTCATTTGATTTTGTAAGACTTGTACCGGGGGGAAGCGCTACTCCAATAGTAAGGGTTCCTTCATTAAAAGGTGGCAAAAACTCTTTACCGGCTTGGAGAACAAGTCCAAAGGTAAAAATAGCCGAAAGGATGGCTACCCCAATCCCTATTTTTGCATTTCGAATAGACCATCGAATAATAGGCTCAACTCCTTTTTTAATAATACGAACAATCCATGTTTCTTTATTTTCGGTAATAAGCTTTGAATTTGGTAATAAATAATAACCCAGAATAGCGGTAATAGACATCGCCACAACCGTTGAAACCATTAGGACTAATATATACGCAATCCCGAGTGGAGCGAGTAATCTTCCTTCGATACTAGAAAGTGCGAAGAGGGGAAGGAAAACCAAAACGACGAGAATTGTCGAAAAAATGATAGAGCCTCGTACCTCATTTAAAGCCTTGATAATAGTATCTGAAATGGATATTTTTAGATTTTTCTTACGACGAATTTTTAACCACCGAATCATATTTTCAACCGTTACAACAGCATCATCAGTAAGGCTTCCAATAGCGACGGCAAGACCTCCAAGGGTCATGACATTGAGTGAAATACCAAACCATTGCAGTATCACAATAGCCGTAACAAAAGAGAAGGGGAGTACGAAAAGCGTAATCCCAACCGCTCGAAAGTTACCGAGAAATAAAAGCAGGATAAGTGTTACCAAAATACCCGCATCTCGGGCCGCCCCTACCACATTTTTAATACCATTTTGTATGAATTTTGTCTGCGTGAATAGGCGTGGATGAATTTTTACTTTGCCCTCAAGGCTTTGTTGTAATTCAGCAAGTGTAGCGTCAATTTTTTTGGATAATTCAAGGGTATTTTGGCCTGGTTGTTTCGTGATAGACATGATAACCCCTCTAAATCCATTGACCGTAGCATCGCCGCGAGGTGCCGGGACTCTGGATTTACTGACGGTAGCAACATCTTTTAAGAGGATAAGCACGCCGTCTCTTTCCGCGATAGCGGTATTGGCAATTTCATCAAGATTCGCGGTTCTAGCCGTAATTCGAACGGGGTATTCTAGTTCATCGGTGACGACAAAATTCCCACTTTTGTTTTCAACAATCCCCTCTAATTCTTCGAGGATTTCATTGAGGTTCAAGCCAACAGCGGCTAGTTTTTGAGGATTTATCTGGATTTGATACTGCGTAAAATCACCACCAATATTATTTATACGGGCAATTCCTGGGATAGTTAATAGTTTTTGCTTGATAGTGAAATCGGCTAAATTTCTTAGCTTTTTCATATCTATATCAGGCGAATCAGTAGTAACACCCACCAATTGGATTTCCCCCATAAGCGAGGAAATTGGTCCAAGAGTCGCACTAGCGCCTTCTGGTAAGTCTACCGCGTTTAATTTTTCGGCTACAATTTGCCTGGCACGATATATTTCAGCATCCCAGTCAAATTCAACAAAAATAAGGCTTAATCCGTTTCCCGAAACAGATCGAACTCGTTCAACTTTTGGGGCGCCATTCATAATCGCTTCAATAGGGGTTACGACGAGTAATTCAATTTCCTCAGCAACAAGGCCTTCCGATTCTGTAAAGATTGTCACGGTGGGTCTATTAAGATCGGGTAAAATATCAACGGGAGCGGTGTAAGTTTGCCATATACCATAAGCAAAGAGTACAAAACTTGATAGGAGCAAGCTCCATCGATTTTTTAAGATATTACCTAAGAATTTTTCAAAAATAGTTTTTTGCTCCGTTTTTGTTTTTCCTTGAGAAGCAGGAGGGGCTTCTGTTTTATGTAATTTTGAAGTCATTATAGAGGGCGTTTAAGAATTAAGTTTAGTATTGATTTCTAAATCATTTTCCAATTTAACCGGTGTTTTTATGATAAGCCATTCATTGCCGGTTAAGCCTTGAGCCACAAAAGCTTTTCCGCCATAAATATAGGCTATTTCAATTTCAATACGCTCGGCTTCTACTTTATCATTGACGATCCAAACCGCCGTTGGTGATCCCGATAAGGTTACCGCTTTCTCCGGAATAACGATATAATCCTCATCACCATTAAAAATAGGTAGTTCAACTCGGACATTCATGTGGGCTAAAATTTTGGCATTAGCGTCATCATTCGCTAAATCGGCCTCAATAAGAATGGTTTGCGTTTCTGGGTCGATAGAGGGGGCGATACGAGCAATTTTAGCTTTGTATTTTTGGGAGGGAGCGGAGCTGGGAGAAAAAAGGATCTCTTTATCTTTTTCGATAAAAGGAAATTGTGATTCTGTTACGAAAAACCTAATAAATTTATGGGAACTATCCACGATAGAATAAATAGGTTTATCGCCGCCAACAGAATCCCCAATATTTAGATGCCTTTTGGTTATTTTCCCCGAAAAAGGCGCTCGAACATAAGCCCCAAAACCTAATTGTTGACTAATGGATCTCATTTCAGCTTGCTTTTGTTCTCGTTCAATATCTAGTTCAAAAGAAGAAAATTTTCTATTTTTTTCAAGAGAAATAGTTTCATTTGTAGCCACAATTGATCGCTGTGTATTACTAATAAGTAACCGCTTTTTTTCAGCCTCAAGGGTCTTTATTTCATTTTGATTATCCAGTGCTTCTGTCAAAACTTCACTTAAATGATCTACGGCTTCATCAAGATCTATCCTTATAGCCTGGTAAATTTCTTTGGACTGTTGGTTCGGTCGAGCCTGACTTGCGAGTTGTCGCACATCATTCCCAAAACGCAATATATCCGTAACTTTGACGGCATTAGGATCTTCTCGGAATATTCGATAAAAAGCTATGAATTCTTGTTCTACCACACGAACTTTACTCTGCGCGATACTATCGGTGGTGAAAAAACCAGATCGACGAAAGCTTGAGGGAGAGGTTAGCTGCTCCCTTTCTAGAAAAGATGAGTCGGTAAAAAGAAAACGAGACATAACATCCAAAGCATCACGAATTCCATTCTGAAAGGCAAATGCCTGAACTTCTACTTTCGTACCAATGATTTCGATTTGTGCGGCAATTTTTTCTGCTTCGGCTAAATTTTCTTGTTTTGTTGCTTCAAGGTTCTTTTGGGCGGTCTGAATCTCGGTTACAATTGGTAAATCTTCATCTTGCTCATCGATCCGCCATTGTCTTTTTTGTAAGATCTCAAGCTCTTTTTTCTTGAGTTGAAATTCAGATCGTAGTTGAGCTTGGTCTTTATCGGGTAATAATATCGCGACAATTTGACCTTTCTCGACAAAATCCCCGAGATCAACCTTCATTTCAGAAATAATACCGTCTCTTGAGGCAAAAATATCAGAAGTATACTTGGGCAATACTTTCCCGGTAGCTTCTACATTCGGAATAGCCTCGTCCAAGGAGGTAGATTTCACGACAGTGACAACGGGATATTTACTTTTAGCTGACACAATAGATTCACTTTCTTCCCCGCCACTGCCATGACCGGGACTTGCCAGGATTATTTGAGTGTTAAAGTAGAGAAGTAGAGCTATTGCTAGCCCTTTTTTAGGGTAATTTAAATATTGGTAGTTCATTTTATATATTATTAAAAAATATTAAGTTCTTAGAGGATATTTTTTGATTTAATCTCGGTGAGGAGGGAGATTACTGTCATCGTGATCATCTTTTTTGGGTTCATCATGTGGTTTTACATCGGTATTGCCTACATGATGTCCGGCAGATTTTTTTTCTGTTTTTTCTTCGCCATGATCATCCGTCATTCCTTCTTTGTGGGCATGACTTTTTTCTGATTTTTCATCGTGATGATTCGGCGTTGTGTCACTATCATCGTGTGGTTTTTCACAATTACCCATCCAGACGCCATCGGCTTTTTGACGGCAAGTTGGATCGATTTTATCCTCCATTTTTTTATCCATAGACTTCATGTCCATGTTTTTCATCATTTGAGAGGGCACCTTGTTTTCTTTTTCAGCGTTAATTTTTGCATTATCGGAACAAGCAACAATGATGAGCGCTATAGGAAGAATTAAGAGCTTCTTGCTGTTTTTGAAGTTGAATTTGTTGTATTTCATGATTTTAAAAGTGGTAATAGATAAAAAAGGTAAGCCTAAAGTCTTGTTTTCGACTTTATTCAGCTATAAAAAAAACCTTCTGATATTTTTTGAAATAACTCAAAAAAACATAATGAAGGTTCAGTATAGATTAGATTCTACAATAAGAGTCTTATGGAGTTTAGAGAAAGATAGTGTGGTCGGAGGTTATTTGGTGGTGCTGTGTAGACAACCCGTTTAAGTGGTTTCGGAATAGTTTTATAAACTAAAAAATTAAGACTTTCAGGTAATACTTTTCCGAGAATAAGCTGGGAGCTATGATTTTGTGAAAAAAAGGACAAAAATAGATCCTTTTCATTATGGCACTCCGATTGGGTATCGGTGGTATGATGATTACTGGTGATTTCCTTTTGTGTATCAACATGATTTACCACAAAGGCTTCCACGCAGTGTGAGAAATTTCCCAAAAGCCCTACGACAATGAAGAGAGAAAGGAAATGGCGAATCAAATATCTTAATTTCATTTTTTAAAACCTTAAACAATAAAAATTAAAAGAAAAGGGTAAAATCTAGTATTTTAGGAAAAACTTTTTGATGAGATATTGATTTACTGTTTACCAAAATATTCAGCCTACGGCCCCTCTATTTCCCCAAATCAAGCGTCTTATCAAGTCGGATTTGTTTCACAAAGTCATCGACATGCGAAACGACGATCATTGCTCCTCGATAACTTTCCAAAGCCTTAGCAATCACGGGAATATGCCGAAAATTGATATGATTGGTTGGTTCATCGAGAATGAGTAGTCCTGGTTTTATGAGTCGGAGCTGACAAAAGGCGACAAGCCCTTTTTGTCCTTCAGAGAGATCGCCGACCTTTGAATTGATAATATCTCGCCCGATCAGAAAGCTGGCCGCCATTGACCGCATATATTCCTCTACGCTTTCACCATCATAAAAATCAATGGAATCCAAAAGCGTATCTCGGACGGTTTTTCCAAAATCAAGCGTTGAAAAATCTTGCCGATAATATCCAATTTTTACATCAGGATTAATGGTAATGCCGTCACCTTCATTCTTTGCGAGTCGTTCCAAAAGCGTTGTTTTCCCGACTCCATTTGGGCCTTTGAGCAGGAGATGCTCGTTGTTTCGAAGTTCGATATCTACTTTTTTATCCACCACTTTATAATTTAACATAACAGAGAGATGATTGATTTCGAGGATCACACCTCCAATTTCTTCTTGCGTGGGAATGGTAAAATTACGGATAACTTTATCCTCTTGCCGTACATCTACCATGTTTTCTTCGGCTTCTGCGGCAGCTTCTCTCATTTTCTTGGCAACGAGTCGAAGTTTTCCTCCCTTTTTGGCAAAGACATTCGCTTGATCTTTGTTCGCTTGAATTTCTTTGAGTAGTCGGGCATTTTTGAGGTTATCTTTTTTGATCTGGGCTTGAATTTCCTCCACTACGGTATAATAATCGCCGAAATGTTGCGAAACTTTGTGCGTGTGGACATCCAGATAAAGGACCCCATCAGTAAAGAGATTCAAAAAATCCGCATCATGCGAAATAACCAAGACGGTTTTTTCGTACATCATCAGAAATCCAATTAAATGATCGATGCCTTCGCTATCCAGGTTATTGGTCGGTTCATCTAACAATAAGATATCTGGGTTTTGAATGAGTGCTAGGGCGAGGAGGAGGCGTGCCTGTTGTCCTCCTGAGAAATCTTTGATTTGTTTGTCGTAATCGGGGGTTTTGAAATTCACCGAATCTAAAACTTTGGCAATTCGTCGATCAATATCATAGATTTTTTCATCAAAAGTCGTATCGAAAAATTCTCGAACGGACATATCCATATATCTTTCTTCCATCACTTGTTTGGCAATCGCAATGCTCGCATTTTTATCGATATGGATATTTCCAAAATCTTGCTTTAGCTCACCGGTAATCAGTTTAAAAAGCGTACTCTTTCCGGCTCCGTTTTGCCCCATAATGGTGATT